>JBGASH010000214.1:0-5103 GCA_044229775.1 Bacteroidia bacterium | reverse complement strand
CAATGAAAAAAGGAGTAGTTAAGTTTTTTAACAGCACAAAAGGTTTCGGATTTATTAAAGTTGATGGATCCGGAGAAGAAATTTTTGTTCACGTATCAGGTCTTAAAGATCAAATTAAAGAAAATGATACTGTAGAATTTGAACTTCAAGAAGGCAAAAAAGGATTAAATGCCATTAATGTGAAGCTAGCGTAATAATTGATTTCTATATAAATTGTAATCCAATTATTGAAACCTTGAAACCCCGACAGAAATGTTGGGGTTTTTTTATTGAATCAAGATGGCCAGACCAAAACTTGTTAGCACGACCTAAAACGGTTTAAGGATAAAGTGCCCAATGTCACCTTTCTTTTTATCTACTTTTGCGCTTATTAACCTAAACCAAACTATAAAATGAAAACAAAATTTATCTGTAATTTATTCTTTGCTGCAATTTTACTTTACGGTACCATGTCGATGAATGCACAAATTGTTTGTGGCGACATAAAGCCAGACTCTGTAGTTGCTATTCCAACCGGCACAACTAATCAGATCACTAATGACATTGATTTGAACAATGATGCTACTCCTGATTTTCGTATCAATAGTGTACAAAGTGGTGGTTTAGGCTTTGTTATTTTTCAAGCTACTCAAATTGGTACAGGTAATTTTGTGTTAGATGACGGGGCTAATATGGGCCTTGCCCTTACACTTGGTACTCCAATCAACGGCACTTGTACTACATGGCACGCAATGACCGGTAACAACGTTACTTTGGGTATGTGGAGTTCTGGTTCAGCAATTGGTGGTAACTTTCCAGGTGCAGGAGACCGTTATGTTGGGCTAAAGTTGGTTGTTGGTGCAAATACCTATTACGGTTGGGCGCGATTCAATTTTTCGAGTACTACTAATTCTTATACTTATAAAGATTATGGTTATAACGCTACCAATAATGCGTCAATTCCTGCCGGTGCTACTTGCGCTTCTTATACCCCCAATTATACATTTAGTGGTGGGTCTTTATGTCAAGGAAGTTTTATAAACGCTGCTATCTCAAATACCGCTGCGGCCAATAGCTATACTTGGAGTTCGGTTCCTGCCGGACCTATTTTTGGATCTCCAAACGGATCTGTAACTACTATTACTTTTCCATCGGCTGGAAATTTTACAATTATTGCAAGCGGAACCCAAGGGGCGAATACAGGATCCTACTCCCAAACTTTGACCGTTAACCCAAACCCTACCCTTACCATTGTAACCAGCAATTCAATTTTATGTGCAGGACAAACCGCTACTTTAACTGGAAGTGGAGGAACAGGATATAATTGGGGTTCAGGTTGGGGTGCAACATCAACTTTAGCTATTACACCAAGTGTTACGACCAACTATACGGTTTATGCTGTTGGTGCAGGAAGCTGTACAACTCAAAAAGTATTTACACAATCTGTAACGATTTGTAATGGCATAACTGAAATATCATTAAACAACGAATCATTTTTAATTTACCCTAATCCAGCCAACGATAAAGTTTTTGTAAGTGCTAAAACAAATAAATCTATTGTGATTAATATTGAAGTGATGGATGCATATGGAAAAGTGGTTATTAGTCAGAAACAAAATTTTATATCTGCCGATAATTCTTGTGTGATCCAAACAAGTCACCTTGCCGCAGGAATTTATTTTATAAAAATGAATTCGGAAGAAGGTGGTACCGAAGTATTGAGGTTGATAAAAGAATAAACAAATTTCCCCTATAAAAAGAAACCCTGATAATTTTATCAGGGTTTTTTATTTTTCAGAAATTCGTCGGTAAAATATTTTATTTCTTTTGGCTGACTGAATTTATCAGTATTATAATCTTTTGATCTGTTCTTAGGGATCGATAAACTTTGCCACTCGTTATTCTTTAAGATCTTGGCCACATATACTATTACATATACTATTTGACCAATATGATAGGGATAATGGGCTAATTGCCGGTTAATGGCATCTACCACTGTGTGCCCCTGATTACGAATGTAAATTATTTTTTCAAGGTCGTTTGGTTTGATCGAGTCGATCGTTTTTAAACATACCTCCCACCCTTTATTCCAAATTTTCATCAACTCGGCACGGGTGGCAATATCATTTTCAAATTCCGAATCACGATTTCGCCACTCTTTTTCGCCATCGCTGGTAAAAAAGTCGGTCCAACGCGAGATCATGTTACCGGCTAAATGCTTTACGATAGTTGCTACACTATTACTGTCTTCATTAAATTGCACGAACAGTTTTTCATCGGTCATCTGTTCCATTGCTTTTTCGCCCATGTTCTTGTAATACAAAAACTGACGTTTTATGCTTTCCAGATAATTTTCGTTGATCATTTGTAATATTTATCAATTAAATAGATCATACTTCCAATACCGGCAGCACCCAATTGTAACTCGCGTTTGTTTACTTTGTCAATCGTATCGTCGGGTGTATGGTGAATATCAAAATACCGTTGTCCGTCGGGCTCGTACCCTACACATGGTACACCAAATTTCTCTAACGGTCCAATGTCAGCTCCTCCGCCACCCTGCCCGATATTCTCAATTAAATACGGCTTTAAGAGTGGCTTCCATTTAACGGCTAAATTATACAGGCCCGCTGTGGTATCAACGTTAAATGCGCGAGGCGTAAAACCACCGGCATCAGTTTCAATGGCCGCAATGTGTTTCCAGTTCTTTTCTTCGGTTTCTTTAGCATAAGCTTTAGCACCACCTAATCCATTTTCTTCATTCATAAAAGCGATGGCGCGAATACTATGTTTAGGTTTGGTATTTGTTTTTTTGAACATTCCCAACACATCAATGCTTTGAACAACACCTGCACCATCATCGTGTGCTCCTTGTCCTGTATCCCAACTGTCCAAATGCCCACCGGTAATAATATATTCGTTAGGTTTAACAGAACCTTTTATTTCTCCTATTACATTAAATGAAGGTACATCGGGAAAAGACTTACAGCTACATTTCAAGGTCATGCTTAAATTTTTATCTTGCTTTAAGGCCTCCTGCAGATCATCGGCGGCTTTAAAACTTAGGGCTAGTGCAGGGATCTTATTTTTACTAACGGCCGTATCATATCCCATTGCACCTGTATGAGGTGAATCATTATTAACTGAACTCATACTTCTTACCACAGTAGCTACCGCGCCGTATTTAGCGGCTTTTGAAGGACCGGCAAAACGATAACCAACGGTTTCGCCATAAGACTGCCCCGGACGGATATTTTTTACATTAAAAAAAACATTATAAAAGACAATTTTTCCTTTAATGTTTTGCTCCCCCAATGCTTCCAGTTCAGCGTAGCTTTTTACTTCAATTACTTTTGCGGTGAGCCCTGTTGTTGGTGTTGCAACTGAACCGCCCAATGCTACAATACTTAATGACAAATTCTTTTTTAAAACTGCCGACTTCACCATACAGCTTTCTTTTGCACCCCGTTCCCAATGTGTCACCATGCAAGGTTGCAAATAAACAGTATCGGCACCNNNCATACATGGCCTTTTTTGCCCAGTAAACCGATTTTTCGGCTTGAGGTGAGCCGCTTAATCGTCCGCCTATTTTTGTGCAGAGTTCGGTAAGGTTTTCGTAGCATTTACTTTCGGTTAAATACCAATCGTAAATGTTCCTTAAAGTTACACTATCAATGCGTAATTGCTGCGAAAGCAATGAAAAAGAAAACGTAGTCAGTAAAATAAATATGTAATTTCTCATAATGTTACTTAAATACAATGTCGGAGATGAGTTTATATCCACAAAAGCGATTGATCTTATCAATGATCTCCTGCTTATTAAAACCTAATTCTTGTTTTAAAGCTGCCGATCTTAAAGTAAGGAACAACGCTTTATCACTAAAATAAATATCAGTCGTGTTATTAGCAATATGATCTCCAACAATTTCTCGCCATCCGTTCTTTACTGAAAAGCGACTGATCTTAAGGTCCAGTTTTTCTTCCTTAAAGATCTGATTGATGGCATCGCCCAGTTTTATTAAATTATCTTTTCTTCCCATTAGGTAAAGATCCAACTATCGCTTAAAAAACAATTAAACAAATATGTGTTCCAAATAATATTCATAAAGATCAGTCCGCCGAACAAAGGCATCCTTACTTTTGTGTTAAGATGCGAATAAAACAGGAAGAATAAAAAATTTAATACCAATAAATATGAACCAAAATACCCGAAATCAATACGGTCGCCGCCATATTCTACGCCCGATAAAAACAAAAAATACATGGCTAAACAAGCATCAAAGAATAATAAACTGAGGAAGGCGTTACTTTTTAATTGAAGTTTATTATAAAGGTAAATGATAGTAACATAAAAAGCCGGCGAACACAAAATAAATCTCGAAAAGCTGTGAAGGTTGCCACCGCTGACCAAACCGGCAAAGATCAAAATGCCCGTTAAATAAATAAAACTGCTTGCCGAAATATAATTGAAAGCTAATTGGGGATCGGTAGCCTTGAACAGATCATCCATTTGCTTAAAGTTCCATCCGTCTTTAAAAATTCTGTAACCTAAATATATCAATGAAGGAACAACCACAAAGAAAATGGCGAAAACGGTCAAGCCAAAACCTTCAACCGACCAATCCGAAAATGTTCTGATAATACCAAAATGCGCCGACCAGTGTTTTTGAGCGTCTAAATACGTGTGCCAGGAACCCGATGACAAGAACTGAATGGTAAGGGCAAGAATATATCCTAAAATAAATGGTGATAATTTTGCGAAAGAACTTTTAAAAAAAGTTCCAATGTTCTTATTTTTTGCAAGAACTATAACTTCGATCAATAATAATGAAAGGAAAACAAAAACAGTGGCAGGCCTAACCATGGCAACAGCCACGCTCGCCGCAAAGTATAATTTATAGTTCTTATTTTCTATTCCTACAACCGCCAAGACCGAACTGAACATAAAGAAAGCTTCTGTATAAGGGATCATGAAAACCACGGTACTCGGTAAGGTAATACACAAAATAAAAACAATGAGCTTATTAAGCTCGGTGGTCTTTAAAAAAGTATTTATCAAGATCATGATGGAAATGATAAAAAGTAAATAATTCAGTAAAGAAATAGTAATAGTGTTTGCCTGAA
>JBGASH010000213.1:0-5279 GCA_044229775.1 Bacteroidia bacterium | reverse complement strand
TGAGAATGGCGATATTGCCAACTGGAAGATCCCGGGTAAAATGGTAAAAGGAATGGGTGGGGCCATGGACCTTGTGGCATCAGCAAAAAATATCATTGTGGCCATGCAACAGGTAAATAAAGCGGGCCAGTCGAAATTATTACCTAAATGCGATCTTCCTTTAACCGGCATTCGATGCGTTAAAAAGATCGTGACCGAATTAGGAGTTTACGATGTTTTACCTGCCGGCGGTTTTAAATTATTGGAGCGAGCCCCCGGCGTTAGCGTTGAGGACATAAAAAAAGCCACGGCCGGAAAACTGATCATTGAGGGCGATGTGCCGGAAATGGTTATTTAATAGCACTGAATAATTTCCACTTTATTTTTAAAACCTGCGAATGTTATTAGCAGAATATATAAAAAACATATTTCAGGTTCTTTTTGATCCACGTCAGCGTAAACTTTACCTGGTGTTTCTTTTATATGCTGCTTTGTTTGTTCTGGGTTATTCTGCTCTGTATTTCTTTAATTTATATACCCTATTGCCCAATAAGGAGAATATCGTTAATTGGGATGCAATGTGGTACAATAGCATTAAGACCAAAGGTTACGAATACTATTGGTACATGGCCAGTAACTCTGCCTTTTTTCCTCTATTTCCATATATCTGGAAATTATTGCATTCTAGTCCGTACGGTATTTGTCTGATTAATTTTTTAGTCTTTGTTGTCGGTATAAGTTTCTTGTATAAGACCTTTTCAATTTCTTTATCAAAGATCTTACTTTACATTTCACTTCCTACCGGGCTTTTCTTCATGTTGCCATATTCAGAATCCTTCTTTTTCTTTTTTTCTTCTTTGTATTTGGTTGGATTATATAAGAAGGATCAAAAGCTGATCTTTATAGGTCTATTGCTTTCCTCACTTACGCGCGCTACAGCTATGTTCTTTTTGCCCTCGATCATTGTGATGGAAGTAATGAACTCCAGTGGGTTTTTGGATAGAAATGCCCTTAAGAATATTCTGCTTTATTCCTTTGCCAGTATTTTAGGCTTATTACTTGTTGTTCTTTTTCAATATGCTTTAACTCTCGAATGGTTCCCGTTCGCCAAACAGCAATTCCGATTTTGGAGACATCACTTTGGAATACCAACTTTTCCATTGGTCTCACACGGCGGTGAGAATATCATTTGGATAGACTCCTTTGCTTTTCTGGCCGGCATAACTGCTTCGGTTCTTGTTGTGGTATTGGGGATCAAAAAAGTTTTCCTGAATTACAGCCATGCGATGTTTTCTAATCGTCCGTTTTGGTTCTCTTGCGCCTATATTTTAATGGTAACCATTTACAGTTTATTCTTCAATCCAAAGTGCTTAGAGGTGCAAACGAGTGTAGACAGTATGAATCGTTACGTTTTTTGCACCTCTTTCTTTTTTGTCTTTTTTGTTTTTGTGCTCGATTACTTCCGGATCACTCTTAAGAACTATTTGATGTTTATGGTTCTGTTGTTGGTAACCCTTTTTCTTTTTGGACTGAACGGCGCCCCTTTGTTTTTTATTGACCCCAAAAGATATGGCGAGCAGGGCTCATTACTTTTTTTCGCCGGTGTTTTTATTTATATCAATTTGCACTATCTTTCTTCTTCGCAACAATTCGGAAAATACATTGCCTGTTGTTTGTTCGGCTTCAATATTCTGATAACGACCTATTATTTACATACATTTATTTCCGGAAATTGGGCAGGCTGATGATGCGATATATAAAATATCTTTTTCTTGTTATCATGATCAGTTCCTGCAAAAAACCCGTTCATGAAAAACTAACGCCGATCGCCTCCTGGAATTTGGATTTTGAAAATGAAAGTGCTTATAATCGCACCAAAGGAAACGCTCACTCCGGAAATTATTTTTCACACGCCGACAAAAATTCTCCCTATACAGGAGATGTTATTTACAAGCTTCCGGATAGCCTAAAAAAACACTTTGTTAGGGTTTGTATGGATGTTTACGCTAAAATAGGCGGACGTCGCTTTGGGCAATCTTTAGTGGTATCATTACAACGTAAAGGTGAACTTTTATATTGGGAAACTTTCGATATCAATACGCATACTTTTAGCAAGGAAAAATGGGTCCATATAGTGGATAGCTCACAATTTTTTTATGATATACCAAACAGCGAAGAGGTTGAACTCAAGGTGTTTGGTTTTAGCTCTTATAAAAAGTCTTATTTAGATATTGATGACATGCATGTAACACTCAAAAAAGTTGAGCGGTTAAGCGATGTAAACTAATATTAATTTATTATTTTTAAGTACAGAATATGAAAATTGCAGTAATTGGAGCAGGACCCGCAGGCATGACAGCTGCTTACGAGTTAGCCAAGAAAATAAAAGATGTAGATGTGTTCGAAGCAGGACCCAGTGTTGGCGGATGCCAAACCATTGAAACTTTAAATCAGAAAGTAGATATTGGTCCGTATCAAGCTTTAGCAATGACAATCGTGTAAACGAATTGTGGCTAGAGGTTGTAGGCAAAGACTACGAAATGGTTGATCGTTTAACCCGCATCTATTACAATAAAAAATTCTTCCACTATCCTATTAAAGCCGTAAATGCTTTAACTAACATGGGTATTTTTAAAGCGGCCTCTTGTATGTTCTATTATTTTCTGGAAAAAATTTCGCCCACTAAAGATACCAGTACCTTTGAAGGATGGGTGACCAATCGTTTCGGAAAAAAATTGTACGAGATATTCTTCAAGACCTACACCGAAAAATTATGGGGTATACCTTGTAATGTTTTGGATGCAGATTTTGCTGCCCAACGAATTAAAAAATTCAGCTTAGGCGAGGCCATCAAAACAGCCTTGTTCGGCAATAGCGGTAAACACAAAACTTTAGTGGATCAATTCGCATACCCGCATGGCGGCACAGGAATTGTTTATGAGCGCATGGCTGATTTTGTAAAAAGCAAAGGCGGTAGTGTTCATTTGAAATCGCCGGTAAAAAAAGTCATTACTAAGAACGGGGTAGCCTGCGCTTTGGAGTTGGAAGACGGTACGGTGAAAGAATATGATCATATTATTTCGTCGATGCCAATTTCATTAATGGTTACCCGTTTGCCTGAAGTGCCTGAAAATGTAAAGGCAGCTGCTCAAAATTTAAAATTCAGAAATACGATCATTGTATACTTAAATGTGCAGGCAATTGATCTATTCCCTGACAATTGGTTATATGTTCATAGCAGTGACCTTTTAATGGGGCGATTAACTAATTTCAGAAATTGGGTACCTCAATTATATGGTAAAGAAAAAAGCACCATTTGTGCCTTAGAATACTGGTGTTATGACGAAGACGATTTCTGGAGCTGGAATGATGAGAAATTAATTACTTTGGCTAAAGAAGAATTAAGAAAAACAGGATTGATCAAAAATGCGGAGATCACCGATGGTTCTGTTTATAGAATACCACGCTGTTATCCTGTTTATGGTACCGGATACAAAGACACTTTAAAACCGGTTGAGGAATATTTGACCACCGTAAAAAACTTACACGTGATCGGTCGTTACGGCGCATTCAAATACAATAATCAGGATCATAGCATTCTGATGGGGAAATTAGCTGTTGAGAATATTCTGGATGGTAAAAAACACGATCTGTGGGAGATCAATACGGATTATGACAGTTACCAGGAAAGTAGCGTGATCACGAAAACCGGCTTGAAAAAAAGCTAATGGCAATTTTGTTATACTTATTCAAACCTAAAAACTCTTCATGCAAGATAGCGCTTTAAATACCCAATTTGTTCCTGAAAAAAAACCTGCCTTCAGTTATTCTTTGGCAACAATAATCCTCATTGCTGTTTTTTGTGTTGTTTTTTCTGACTTTTGGAAAAATTGGAAAAAAGAGCATACGCCATTTGTTTGGGATGTTAAACAGTATTATGCCTATTTACCGGCTACATTTATTCAAAAAGATCTTACTTTCAAAACCACCACCGACCTTTATTTGAATGTTCTTCCTGATGGAACAAGGATTCCCCGCGCAACCTATGGCATGTCTTTAATGTATTTACCCACATTTGCACTTGGTTACAAGATCGCACTTAATTCTAAAGAACCAATTACCGACGGGCACTCAGAGGGCTTCATTACTGCCATTCATTATGGCGTAATGTTTTATTTTATATGCGCATTATTTTTCCTGAGGGCGGTGCTTCTCAGATATTTTAAAGAGAATGTTGTTGCCTTTACCCTCCTCATCATTTTTTTTGGCACCAATCTCTTTTTTTATGTGTTAGGTGAAGGGGAAATGCCGCATAGCTATTTGTTCTTTTTATTCTCCGCCTTCATTTGGCTCACCATTAAATGGCACGAGAGTCAAAAGCTAAAACATGCCATTTTTTTGGGGATAATTTTAGGTATTGTTGTTTTGATACGGCCAACTGAAATATTATTAGGAACTTTCTTTTTATTGTACGGAGTAAAAAATAAAAATGATCTTTTGTCCACCTTCCACCTTTTTAAAAGAAACTGGAAAAGTATATTGGCAATGGGTGTAGCATTTTTCATTATGCTTTTACCTCAACTGATCTATTGGAAAATAATGTCGGGCCAATTTTTCTTTTTTTCGTATGGTAACGAAGAACGATTCTTTTGGGGTGATCCCAAGATCTTAAATGTATTATTAGGTTACCGGAAAGGCTGGCTATTGTATACGCCTTTAATGATCATGGCACTTGGCGGCTTATTCATAGTAAAGCGCTATGTCCCTAAATTCAGTCACCTTATCGGTATATACGTTGCCATTAATATTTACCTTATTTCCAGCTGGTGGTGCTGGTGGTTTGGAGGTAGCTTTGGAATGAGAGCAATGGTACAGTCCTATGTGTTCCTGTCCCTTCCGCTGGCTTGTGTTGTGGATAGAATATTTAACGGCGAAACATTTGGAAAGCCGCTTTATAAATTTGCAAAATACCTTGGCTTTACGTTCATCATATTCTGTGTATACCTCAATTTACTCCAAACTTACCAATTTGAAAAAGGAATGCTACACTATTGTGCTATGACAAAAAAAGCATACTGGATCGTATTCGGGAAATTTGAATGGCAGGGTGATGACGAAGGAAAATATTGGTCATCTTTAGAGGATCCTCAACCTGAAAAAGCCATAAAAGGAATACGTTAATGAACACCAAGATCGCAGTCATAGTTCCATGCTACAATGAAGAGGAGTCGATAACCGGCGTTATTGAGGAATTGCAGGCAGTTAAAAAAAAGCACGGACTTGATATAACACCTATTGTT
>JBGASH010000212.1:0-5210 GCA_044229775.1 Bacteroidia bacterium | reverse complement strand
TATACGGAAACATCACGGCCTTAGCTGAATCTCCAAAAAACGAGAACATCATTTATGCCGGAACCGATGACGGTTTAATTCATTGCAGTACCGATGGTGGAAAAACCTGGAATAAAACTTCTGAGTTCCCTGGAGTACCAACCCTTAATACCGGAGGCGTAGCATTGGGGCCGTTAGTAAACAACCTTTTTGCTTCGCAACACGATGAAGGAACCGCTTATGCTGTATTAAACAATCACCGCAACGCCGATTTTAAACCCTATTTGGTAAAAACCACCGATAAAGGAAAGACCTGGACCAACATTACCGGTAACCTTCCGGAAAAAGGATCTACCTATGCCATTCACGAAGACTATAAAAATAAAGATCTGTTATTTTGTGGCACCGAATTCGGATTCTATTTTAGTAATGATGGTGGGAAGAACTGGATAGAAATTAAAGGCGGTTTACCGGAGGCGATTTGTATAAAAGACATTACCATTCAAAAACGTGAGAACGATATTGTGGTTGCCACTTTTGGAAGAGGTTTTTATGTTTTGGATAATTATAGTTTACTACAGAACGTTAAAAAAGAAGACTTCGATAAAAAAGCGACCATCTTCCCTATTAAAGACGCGTTGGTGTTTAACGAATCAACACCTTACGGTCACAAAGGTAAATCCTTTCAGGGTGCCTCGTTCTTCAACACCTCTAACCCTCCTATTGGCGCGGTTATCAATTATTATTTAAAAGACTCTTACAAAACTTTAAAAGATAAACGTAAAGAAGCCGAACAGGAAAAAATAAAAAACAAAAAAGATGTTTACTATCCAACAAAAGACACTTTACGTTTAGAAGATAACGAGGAAGCAGTTTATACTTTAATGGTTATAACCGACGAACAAGGTAATGAGGTTCGTAAAATAACACAAGGTGCTACCAAAGGCATGCAAAAAGTAATTTGGGACGGCAGATTGGAAGTTACGGGTCCGGTAAGTTTTTATACGCCAAATCCCGATAATCCTTACGAAAGCGCCGATCAGGGTCCGCAGGCTTTACCTGGAAAATATTTCGCTCAATTGGTAAAAGTGGAAAATGGAAAAACAGAAACGTTAAGTGATAAAGTAGCTTTTAATTTGGTAACGCTTGATAATTCGACCTTACCTGTTAGCGATCGCGCGCAAATGCTGGCCTTCAATAAAAGTTTAGGAGAATTTAGACGTGTAGTTTCGGGGAGCAGCGATTACATTGGCAACATGAACGAACGCCTTAAATATTTAAAGACCGGTTTACAAAAAGGTCCAAGCAGCAGTTTAAATTTATTAAGTGATTTAAAAGCCATTGAGAACCAAATCAAAGATATTAGTTTAGTGATGTATGGTGATGCAAGCGTAGCGAAACATGAATTTGAAACATTACCGGGCTTAACCGGCTCGCTGGATAACATTATTGGTGGTACATGGAGTCATTCGTTAGGCGCTACCGGCACTTACAAAGAAAAATTGGCCGAGATAAAAGATAAATTTAAAACGGTGTACGCACAAATAGCCGACGCTTCAAAAAAATTAGCCGAACTTGAGAACAAAGCTGAGAATTTGAAATTACCTGCCACACCGGGAAGGTTACCGGTGTATACGGAGTAAGGGTAATTGGCCCTCGCCTGTGGCACCCCCTTCAGAGGGGGATAATTCCGTGTATTGAAAATATTAATACAGAATGACTCCCTCTAACAAGGGAGTCATTTTATTTTGAGAACATAGATTCCTTTCAAAGCAGAATTTTACAAATGTTATATATCATAGCAAGGTTTTTAGTTACCCCAATGTACCTTTGAAAAAAATAATTTGTCCCCCTCTGACAGAGGGGGATCAAGGGGGAGGGATATGAAAGCTAAAAAGAACGATCATTTATCTTATAATGAGAAACTAAAAAACTTTTCGCGAAGCAACCGAAAGCAAAGCACAAAAGCGGAAGTTTGCTTATGGAAATTCGCGCTTCGAGCAAAAACGATGAGAGGTTATGCTTTTAACAGACAAAGGCCTGTTATGAATTACATTGCTGACTTTATGTGTAAGGAATTAAAGTTAATAATTGAAATCGACGGCTTTACGCATCTTTTTAAAAGCGTTCAAAAAAAAGATAAGTTAAAGCAACACGTTTTGGAAAAAGCGGGATTTACTTTTTTGCGATTTAACGATAAAGAGGTGTTAACCGACATTGGTTTTGTTATGGACAAGATCTCAAATGTAATTGATTATTTGGAGGGTCTCCCTCCCCCGTCAGCTAAAGCTGACACCCCCTCTATCAGAGGGGGATAATTTCGTGCCATGAAAGCATTGTCTGCTATAAAGAGTAATTGCTTCTACCTTTGTGCTCTTTGTGGTTAAAAAATCGGATGCTGAAACCACAAAGAACACAAAGAAGGCGCAAAGTTCGCAAAATACACATAGTATAAAGAGCATGAGGACCCTTTGCTCTCCAAAGAATGGCCGGTTTTTTGTTTGACTTAGGCCGGGCATTATGGTAAGTTTGATCTAACCAAACCTCTTACCATGAAAAACAAAAGTCAGTTTACCAATAGCAAAACACTATTTGCCTTAGCTTTATTGTTTTTTACGATCAACCTCTCTGCCAAAAATTATTATGTATCGGGCATCGGTAACGATCTTAATTCGGGAACCGTTACGGCGCAACCCTGGCTTACTATTACAAAATTAAATACGGCAAGTTTATTACCCGGCGACAGCGTATTCTTTAAACGCGGTTATACCTACCGCGGTCAGATAGATGCCAAACCCGGAAGCAGTATTAAACAAATTTATTATGGCGCTTATGGCGTTGGCGCGGCTCCCATAATTTCGGGTTCACTGCCTATTGCTAATACCGGATGGTCGGTTTACTCAGGTAATATTTATGTAAAAAGTAGTGTTTTTATTCCAGCTATGTCGGTAGCCGAACCGCCGGTACTTTATTTTAACGGAGCGGCGTTAACCCCTGCGCGTTACCCAAATAACAATACCGGATTTTTAACTGCCGACAATGTTACTGGATTACTTTGCGGAAGCTATTGTTGTGAACAAACCTTCTCCTTTAAACATTCTGCTTTATCAAGCATCTTTACAACCAGCGCCAGTTTAATTGGGGCACACGTTACCGCCTACGATCCATATGGTGTTTCTTCACGGCTGATCAATAATTATGATCCTTCAACAGGCGTAGTGGATTTTGATACTTTGCGTGGCGTGGCTTTTTGCGGCGAAAAAGTATATTTTCTTTCCAGGAAATTAATTTTTCTCGACTCGCCCGGCGAATGGTATTACGATGATGTAGCTAAAAAATTATACGCCTGGTTCCCAACCGGACAAGCACCAACAAACAACGATCTTGTAGAGTACAGCAGTGTTACCTATGGTTTTAATAGTTATCAGGTTCCTTACAACACCATCCGCGATCTGGAATTCAGACATCAGCAAATTGCCGGGATTCATATTATCAGAAGTACCAACGTTGAGATCAGCAATAATAAATTCTATGAATCTAAATATGGGGTACATGGCTGGGGAAGCAATACCGTAGCTTTATCAGGAACAAAGGTTGTTAATAACACATTTGAGAACATTCATCGCGTGGCCATTGACTTTACAAATAATACCGACGGAGCGCTTATTAGCGATAATGTGATCCGTAAAACTGCTATGATCATGGCGCTCATGCAATCAGGCCAGGGCGATCAATGGAATAATTATGGTTATTGGGAATATGGATTGGGAATACAATTTTACGGAAGTAATTCAACCATCATAAGAAATAGGATCGACAGTACCGGCCGCCAATCCATTGCAGCGGGAGGTTCAGGTGCGAGTGTTATTGTGAAGAACAATGTCATCGATCATCCATGTGTTAACTATAATGACTGCGGCGGTATCATGCCTTTAGGTAACAGTGTGGTAGATGGCAACATTATAAAGAACGCCATCCCTTTTCTTAACAGCAGTCAATATATTGGTAATGGTCCACGTGGCATTTATCCCGATTTCAAAACCGGCGACATTATTAAAAATAACACGGTGGTGAATGTGGTTACCGGAATAGGTTTAACGAATAGTAAGACCGAAACCGTTAATAAAAATACCGTGTATAATGCTTCACTCAACGATTTGATGATGAATCGTAAAACGACAGGACAGCTTTCCAATACTGTAACAAGTAATGTTTTCTTTAGTTTGGATCATAGCCAAACATCACTTTACTGGAACAACCTGGATGTAAACGGGGTTGATAACAACAGCACTTTAGACAGCAACCGTTACTGGAATCCGTATTCTTACTATCCTGTTATCAAATATCATCATTTAAGTACCGACACTACCGACGCCTGGTACGATCTTAGTCAATGGAAAATCTTTGGCAAAGATCTTAAATCTAAAAAAGAATGGAAGTTTAAGAACGTGCCATACATTCTTAAAAACACTACAACCGACAGTGTGATAAACAATTCCAATTTTTCGTCGGGTGTAACATCTTGGACCGCCACGGGAAGTGTGGCGTTTACCACCGTGGGCGGACAATTAGATGGCAATTGCGCGTCTGTTAATTATACCGGCGTGTGGGCGGGTGGAAATATCAAACAAAATATTTTGAAACCCATTTATAAAGACAGTTTATATCTGATCACTTTCTCTTTAAAAGGAACTCCTGCCAGTAATGGAGAAAGACTAGAAGTATCCCTTTACGAAACCAATAACAGTTCGGTTGAACATTTTCATCGCGCTTTCAAAACACAAAGCACAAGAGTTGATTATAAGTCGGTGTACAAATCTACAAGCAACGCCCCGCTTACTATAAATGTTTTTGCGCCTAATGGGCTCTATTACATTGATAATATTCAAATGAAAGTACTTCACGCTACTGCAATGGATCCCACAAAATCGTTTCCTATTTTCATTAACGAAACATCTGTGCCAATGAATGTAAGTTTGCCGCCTTGCAGCTATTTTAATTTAGACAGCATACCTGTTGGTTCATCCATTACGCTTCCACCCTACTCTTCGCAAATTTTAGTGTTAATGAATGATAGTTGTCAGCTAACTTTAAATACTAAGGAATTAATTAAGAAGCCTGTAACCGATAATTTAAATGTGTATCCTAATCCTGCTACCTCTGAATTAAAACTCGACTTTAACGTAAGCGAAACACAAAAAGTAAGTTTAGAGGTGTATGATCTATCCGGC
>JBGASH010000211.1:0-5228 GCA_044229775.1 Bacteroidia bacterium | reverse complement strand
CTTATTGCCATGCGCGTTCCGCCTGTAGGCTTAGCATCAGCAGGTTTAGCTTCAGTTGTTTTAGCACCGTTAAGTTGAGTTTGCTCAGTTGCCGGTTCCTTTTTCTTTTTATCATCCTGTGCAGTAACAGTTAATGACGCAATCATAAATAAAGCTGAAAGTGTAATGATCGTTTTTTTCATGGTATATAAATTTTAGATAAAGTTAAAACAAAAATCAATCCAAACCCAAAATTTATACCCCAAAATGTGTTAAATGACCTTTTTTATGGAAATGGCTATCAACTGCGCCTAATAATAAAAGACACATCCCCAATAAATAATAATAAATGCCGAAAGGCGGTATAAACTTAACTATGAAAACATTAAAACTAACCGTATTTGTCCTTACATTTTGGGCAATACAAATTACTGAAGCCCAAAACTCTTTTGGCGAAATAAGAGGATTGGTAACCGATAATGAATTTAATCCGGTCGTTGCCGCAATTATTAAAATAACTCAGGGCGGTAATTTAATTGGAGGTACCACCACCGATATAAACGGTAAGTATGTTTACAAGCCGCTTAACGCGGGAATATATGAACTTACAGTAATGGATATGGAACACGCTTCGACACGATTATCAAAAATAACGGTTGACCCAAACGAACCCACCTACGTGGATGTGAAAATGAGTGTAAATACTTTAACCGAAGTGGTGATAGAAGTACCGTATGAAAAACCAATAGTAGATAAAAGCATGATAACGGCAAAAAGTATTGGCTACGAAGAATTACTGCATCGCGCTATAGGTAGAGGCGATATTTCGGAAGCCATAACTTCGATGGCCTCCGATGTGGTGGCCGACAATAAAAACCATTTACACTTTCGCGGCGGAAGAGATGGCGCCGAATCGTATTTTGTAGATGGTGTAAAATCGCTACAACCTACCGCTGTACCAGGATTAGGAATTGAAAATTTAACGGTAATAACCGGCGGCGTTCCTGCCATGTATGGCGATCTTACCAGCGGAACAGTGATCATTACCACACGCGACTATTTTAGTGGTATAAGAGCAAAACATATTTGGGAGCAGGAATTTGAAGAAAGGCAGGAACAGAAAAAAAGAGAAAAAATGCAGATAGAGGAAGAAATAAAACGAAAAAAAGAAATTGAAGAAGAGAAAGCGAATTACAAAAAATAACAGATCGCTTTTAAACCGCAGCCCCTCTCCGCAAGGTGAGGGGCTTTTAACTTATACGATCTTATAATTTTTATACTCGCCCACTCGCCACCCGCTCTGTCTTTCAATAAATAAAAGAAGTTTATCTTTAAGCGATAAGTTTATTTTTTTTGGATCGTAGTTAAATTTCCAGTTTTGTTTAGCCACACGGTTATCCATTACTTTTGGGTGAGTTCCTTTAAATTCCTGGAGCAGATCGTTGTTGGAATAATTAAACTCTTCCACTTCCGAAACATTTTCTTTCATCCACTTATCGCTATGCCACATTTTATGAAAGCTTTCCTGTTTTGCCTGCTGCGCCTTGGGAGGTTTTACCCATCCATAATGATAAACAGCCGCGTTTATTTCTTTTACATGAAGTTTTTCATTATCCAATTTACGAAATCCCTGAGCATCCTTGTACGAACGGATAGCCTTATTGTTCTTAATGATCCTGATCTCTTTTCTGTACCAATTACGAGAATTACCAATGTAGTTGTAGCTACCGTAAAAATGAACGTAATTAAACAATAAACCTTCAACTGCAGCATCATCCTTATATCTTTCCATGGCGGCACGAATAGCATCATGATCTTTTTCGTGAATTACCTCATCACTTTGTATATAAAAACACCAATCGCTGGCTTTATCAATGGCGTCAAAGGCTTTATTTGTTTCTATCGACAGCAGCTTTCCGCCTTCCCGTAAACTATCATCCCAAACCGTTTCCATGATCTTAATTTTTGGCGAGTTGATGCTTTTGATCAATCCTAAGGTATCGTCGTCGCTTTTTCCTACGCTTACCAAAAATTCATCGCAAACGGGCAATACCGAAGTAATGGCTTCCACCACCGGATAATCGTATTTTATGGCGTTTCTTATAATGGTAAAACCCGTCACTTTCATATTACATAGATAAATATTTTAAAACGGATAACCAATTCCGAAATTGAGGATCGTTTGACTAAGTGGTTTTTTATTAAATGTAAATCGGTCGCCTTCGGGGTATTTCGGATTTTTAATTGGCATTGCCGCGTCTAAACGAAGTACAAAAAAACTCAGATCCCATCTTATACCAAACCCCGATCCAACGGCAAACTCATTATAAAATTTATTGAATTGAAATTGGCCGCCGGGTTTATTTGGATCTGAATGCAGTAACCAGATATTTCCAATATCGGTAAACCAGGCCCCAAAAAAATCTTTGAAAATATGAAAACGGTATTCCACATTTCCCTCCATGATCATATCGCCTATCTTATCGTAACGACTGTTATCACTTGCCGGCTGTGTATAACCACCTGGACCCAATGTACGTGCGCGCCACGCTCTAACACTGTTAGGCCCTCCGCTGAAAAAACTTTGCTCGTACGGCAAAACTTTTAAGTTGGTTAACGGCTTTCCTAAACCTCCGGCCACTCTGAAAACGAGGCGGCTTTTTTTACGGATTGAAATATAAACTCTATAGTCGGTATTGATCTTTAAAAACTGTGCAAACGGAACGTTCAATAACGTATAGCGGCCCAGACTGTCCTTTTTTTGATGCGTTATTTCATTGAAGGCTCTTAAAAGATTTCCGGATGAAGATAGGTCGACCCTTAAATACTGAAGGATCTTTCCTTTGGCAGTATTTTGATTATTAAAAGTGATAGAATATTTTGAAAGTGTAGTGATGTGATTAATGAACGAATTAAGAAGAAAATAATCATTGAGATTTTTAAGGTTCTCCTCAAAGCTTCCAAAGAGTCGCGCTTTAACGCCATAGATCTCCAGCGGAATAATATCGTGTCTGAAAACCCCATTCTTTGATTTAAAACCAAAGCCATAACTAATATCGGTAATGCTTCGGTTAAACTCGGGCCGCGACTGATAGTTTAATGATGTTTTAACATAGGTATGGGGTGTAGAGGTGTTTCTGAAAAAAGGAACCAGTGAGAACGGAAAGAATGTACGTGGTACCGAAAAATTAACTTCGGGTCCAAATTGTATAGTGTTGAAGGTTTTTTTCGCGGCATTTAGATCGGAAAGGCTGGAAGTGGTGTTGAATTGCTTTTGGGCCGATACCGCCCCGCTAAGCACGATCTCAAAAAGCTCAGCGCCTTTCAGGATGTTTTTGTTTTGATACACCAAACTTCCATCAATACCAAGGTTACCGGAAGTATTAGTTCCTTCTGTTTGCGCTGATAAAGATTGTTTGGTTATTGGGAAACATATAATGTAACAATCTAAACGATTCCTTCGCCTTTCGCTCTTTACAAATTGAATCAATACCGTTTTAAAGATACCAAGGTTTAAGAGGCGTTTATAGGTTTTTTCGGCTATACTCTTTTTAAATAACGCATCCTTCTCTATTGAAATACATCCGGCAACAACACTTTTTCTTATAAGCAACGGATGATTCATTAAGAATAAAAGGTCGTTGTAAATGGCGGTATCCTTAAAATATTCATCTTTATACGACCCCTTGATATTTTCAGTGATGACGTAAATATTATTTATTTTATATTGCTGATGATCCTGGTAGATGATCGAATCTTTTTCGCTACTGGCAAATACCGGAAATTGCTTTGTACAAATGGACACATTTACTTTTTTATTCCCGCCGAGCGAATCGATATTAAAATACACGTAATCCTGCTCAAAAAAATAATAACCATTATCCAGCATATTTGCCGTTATACGCTCGCGTTCCAACTGCATAATATCGGCATCAAAATTGGAACCATGCTTAATTAAACATGAACTAGAATCGGCATAAACATATTTCGACAAAGCAGTATCAGGAATTGAATAACTTAATTTATCGATAGCATACGGTTTGCCAGGCCTCATCACATAAAACACTTTTGCTTTTTTACCCCGCTTACTAAAAACGATACTGTCTTTTACATTGGGATAAAAATACCCTTTTGAAAAAAGGTAACGCGAGATCTGTGACGCCGTTTGGTTTGCGGCCGATGAATCCAGGATCACGGGTTCTTCGGCAATGTCGAGCAAACTTTCCTTAAAGGTGAGCTTTTCTTTATCCTTTAATTTAGGATCCTTAGGTTTCATTACTTTTTTTGCCCGTTTTTCGTTCTTGATATTATTTTTCTCGATGCGTTTGGCGTTGATGGCATCGTATTTCTGATTCCTTTTTTCTTTTTGAGCAAATACTTTTTCCTTGTTTATCTTATTATAGAGCCATAAATTAAAAGAGAACAATCCCAACGTTTTCCGATTGGGTTTTTGACGAATAAACGCTTCGATATTATCGGTAGCAATTTTTGTTTTTCCGCGATCAATGATCTTGTTTTTTTCGATAAGGAATTCGTTCTCCTTTAAATGCTTTGTTGTATTACAAGCCGAAAACGTTATCAGCGCCAGCACACAGAAAGACCCTATTTTTAAACGCCAATTATTGCTCAATATTGGTTAATTTAGCTCCTGCGAATTTAGTCTTAAATTATGATTAGTAAAAACCAAATTAAGCAGGTAACAGCGCTTCATATTAAAAAATACCGCGATAGCGCCAATTCGTTCATTGCCGAGGGAACAAAAATATGCGATGAGATAATTGAGAACGATCCGGGACTTGTTACTGAACTTTTTTTAACCAAAGGTTATCTCGAAACGCAATCGGATCTGATCGTAAAGCATAAATTAAAATTTACGGTGGTTTTAGAAGAAGAATTAAAAAAGATCAGTATGCTTACCGCCCCAAATAAAGTACTGGCGGTATGCCGGTATTTCGAAGAAGTTAAAACTGATTTTGATCTTAGTAAACATTTTTCGCTTTACCTCGACGATATTCGCGATCCCGGAAACCTTGGTACTATTTTACGTATAGCCGATTGGTTTGGTATTTCTCAGATCTTTTGTTCGCCTCATAGTACCGATCTGTATAATCCAAAAACCATTCAATCGGCCATGGGGTCATTTTTACGGGTGAAAGTAAAGTATGTTGAACTAAAGGAATTAGTGCAAAAACCCGGAACCATTATTTATGGCACCTTACTTAACGGAAAAAATATCTATAAAGAAAAAT
>JBGASH010000210.1:0-6039 GCA_044229775.1 Bacteroidia bacterium | reverse complement strand
TCCTTAACGAATGTATGTTAAGGAATATTGGATTGGAGTTTTTCTCGAACTGAAATGCTTCGGAGAAATCGTAATAAACGAGAGTGCTTATTACCTGGAAATTAAGAAAAGTAGGGACAATTGTTTCAACGTTGTTAAGCGACTCTTCGCTATCGTTCTCTGTTTCTTCAAAAACGAGATCTTCGGTAGTTGAAGGTGTTGTGCTTTGCTTTACTTCGTTACTTTTAGAAAAGTGAAACGCATTTTTTAGGGAGCTGTTTAAGGACACATAAGTATTGGCTGAAAAAGAAGCCAAAAACAAAAACAGGAATCCTAAGGAAAAATATGCGGGTTTAGTTTTCACACATCAAATGTATAAACTTATACCTCTAAACCAAAATTTTAAAAAACAAAAAATATTAATTTTTTTAAATTTAAGATGAATACAGCTTTTTAATAGACTAATTAAACCCCTCTATGGTCTTTCGGATAATAGCGGCGCACTCTAAAATTTGCACTTTTGTAATAACCAATGGTGGCGCAAATCGTATAATGTCGCCATGCGTAGGCTTGGCTAGCAATCCGTTTTCGGCCAGTTTTACACAGACATCGGTTGCTGTTTTACCGTTCTTTTCTTTTATAACAATAGCGTTAAAAAGGCCCTTGCCCCTGATCGTGGTAATAATATCCGACTTAATGTTTTTTAGTTCGGCTCTCAGTATCTCGCCAAGTTTTTCTGAATTCTCGGCCAGTTTTTCATCTCTTACAACATTTAAAGCGGCAATAGCCACTTTACATCCTAAAGGATTACCGCCATAAGTTGAACCATGTTGTCCGGGCTTAATACATAACATGATCTCATCATTGACCAAAACCGCCGATACCGGATACATACCCCCACTTAAGGCTTTACCTAATATTAAAAGGTCGGGTTTTACATTTTCGTGTTCGCAAGCCAGCATTTTTCCGGTGCGCCCTATTCCGGTTTGAATTTCGTCGGCTATCAACAAAACATTGGCTGCCTTACACATCTCGGCACAGGTTCTTAAATACCCTTCATTTGGTACCACCACGCCTGCTTCGCCCTGAATAGGTTCAACCAAAAAACCGGCAACATTCTTGTCCTTTAACGCTTCAGCTAAAGCTTTTGTATCATTATAAGGTATAACTACAAATCCGGGAGTATGAGGTCCAAAATTATTTTTTGACTCCGGATCGGTACTCATGGAAACAATACTAATGGTCCGGCCGTGAAAATTTCCTTCACATACAATGATTTTAGCCTGTCCTGCTTCAATTTTCTTTTTTTCGTAACCCCACTTGCGCGTTAGTTTGAGAGCCGTTTCAACGCCTTCGGCTCCTGTATTCATTGGTAATACCTTATCGTAACCAAATAGATCGGTTATAAATTTTTCGTACTCACCCAACACGTTATTATGAAAAGCTCGCGATGTTAATGCCAGTTTTTGGGCTTGCTCCATTAAAACTTTTGTGATCTTAGGGTGACAGTGTCCTTGATTAACGGCACTATAGGCCGCTAAAAAATCGTAATATTTTTTTCCTTCTACGTCCCAAACAAAAACGCCTTCACCACGCTCCAATACTACCGGTATAGGGTGGTAATTATGAGCTCCATGTTTTTCTTCAAGGTCAATTAAATATTGGCTTTTTGACTGAGTATCCATCTCCTTTATCATTGTAATTTTATTTATACAAAGATAGTGAAAATGAACGTGAAAAAGGAATCAATTATTGGGATAACCAGAACTGATCCAATACTGAATAGCTTTAATATCACAATCAGATAATTGTGTTGTGCCTTTAGGCATTGCCGAAAAACCGGTGGCATGCTTTACCGACCCTAATAATGGGTCATTTAACGCCTCGATGGCGGCCTTAACTCCGGTATAAGTGGTGAGATCATAAGGCGTACCTATACTGTTGATGTTATGACATCCTACACACCATGAATCAAGAATGCCTCTTACTTTTCCGCTGTAAGAAAACACACTTGTATCACATCCTTTACAATCATAAGAGTTATGGGCACCATCCCTGATCCATTTTTTTATTATGGCTAAGTCATTCGAACTTAATTTAGGGTAGGGTTTTGGGGGCATTTCAGGATTGGACCCAGAGATCTTGCCATAAATTTCACTATTTAAAGGGTGTTTAGCTGTAATTCCTGTCATTATTCCATCATAGGTGTTGTACCCGCTTTTCTTTACTGTACCATCATGACAACCTGCCATAGTACAATTCTTCACAAAAATAGGAAGGACATCATCCTGAAAACAAACTATTGGTTCAAATTTGCGATTGGTGCACGTAATGAGGATACATCCCAGAACAAAAACACACACTACGCTTAAGGCCCGCATGACAGTACACTTTATATTACAAAGTTAGACAAATACATTATAGTGTTAAAAAGTTTATCTTTGTTTAACATGATTCCCATCATTGGAACATATCCAGACTATTTTGTAACTTATATTTCTAAAGTTAATGCCGATAACGTTTACAAGGCTTTTGAGAATAACAGCAAAGAAGTTTTTCCTTTTTTGAAAACTATTCCCGAAGCGTTAGGTGATTACGCTTACGCGGAAAGAAAATGGACCATTAAGCAATTGATTCTTCACATAAGCGATGCCGAACGCGTGTTTAGTTACCGTGCATTACGCTTTGGCCGGGGCGACGCGCAACAACCGCTGCCTTTTGACGAAGATCTGTATGCCGCCAATTCCAATGCCGATAAAAGAACTTTATCCTCCATTATTGAAGAGTACGAGTTAGTAAACAAAGCGTCTATTCACTTATTCAATTCTTTTTCAGAAAAAAATCTTAACGCGATCGGTAAAACCGCCTCAGGAAACATTACAGTAAATGCGATCGGCTTTATTATTTGCGGACACGCCCTTCACCACATTGGCGTTTTAAAAGAGCGTTATATGAGAAAATAAGTTTTAGATTCTCAGTTATTATTCTTATCTTTGATTTTTGAAATAATACTTTCAAAAAAAGAATGAGCCACCTCAGTGTCAACCATCTTCTCGGAATTAAGGACCTCACCAAAAACGACATTGATCTTATTTTAAACACCGCTACTAATTTTAAAGAAGTCATAAACCGTCCCATTAAAAAAGTACCATCATTAAGGGATATTACGGTTGCTAATTTGTTTTTCGAAAATTCTACCCGTACACGCTTGTCTTTTGAACTGGCACAAAAACGTTTAAGCGCCGATGTCATTAATTTTTCTGCTTCAAACTCGTCGGTTAAAAAAGGGGAAACGCTAATAGATACCGTCAATAATATCTTAGCCATGAAAGTAGACATGATAGTAATGCGCCACGCTAATGCGGGAGCAGCCTTGTTCTTGTCTAAAAAAGTAAAAGCTAAAATTGTGAACGCCGGCGACGGAGCACACGAACACCCTACGCAAGCTTTGCTCGACGCTTTTTCGATGCGCGAAAAACTGGGCAATTTAAAAGATAAAAAAATTGTGATCGTTGGTGATATTCTTCACTCGAGGGTAGCTTTATCAAATATTTTCTGCCTCAAAAAAATGGGAGCAAAAGTTAAAGTATGCGGACCAACAACCCTTATTCCAAAATACATTACTCAATTGGGTGTTGAAGTAGAGAGCGATCTTAAAAAAGCGTTAGAATGGTGCGATGTGGCCAACATGCTTCGTATTCAACTCGAGCGGCAGGATATAAAATTCTTTCCTTCACTTCGCGAGTACTCGATGATGTACGGCTTGAACAAAGAATTACTCGACAGTCTTAAAAAGAAGATCATCATTATGCACCCAGGCCCAATCAACCGCGGGGTTGAAATCACAAGCGATGTGGCCGATAGCGACCAATCGATCATTTTGGAACAAGTAGAGAACGGCGTGGCTGTACGCATGGCGGTAATGTTTCTTTTAGCGGGCAGACAAGGAGATTGAATTCTTTAGGATTTGGTTTCATTTATTCGATATTTGTAAAGATCATTGCTGTTTACCACCATTTTTAAGAGAATAATCTAAATTCCGGTATCTAAATTTAGTTTAGAGAATCATTCGGCTTACTATTTGCTAATTTCCCACGAATTGTATCCGCTGACCACAAAATAATTTTGTTAAATTTCATTTCTCCTAACTTCCTTATAAGCATTAAAGTTATGTTTTTAGTACATTTACCATATCAATGTAGGTATTTCTACTATTGTGGTTTTAAACTTTTAGATCATTATTGATTGATGACAAAAAAAATGATATCAATTTCCCGTTTTAAGATACTCGTCTTCTTATTGATGTTACTTCCTGTTTTTAGCTTTTCAGCTAACCGTTTTTGGATAGCAGGTGTCGCTTCTAATTGGAATAACACAGCGAATTGGTCAACAACCTCAGGGGGGGCCGGTGGCGCTTCAGTTCCCGGTGCAGCTGATATTGCAATTTTTAACGCTTCAGGAAACGGTAATTACTCTATCGACGCAATTGTAAATGTTGACGGATTTCAAATAACCGGCTATTCAGGAATTATTTCTCAAAATGCCATTGCCATAACAATTGGCGCTACTGGTTTTTCGCAAAATTCCGGAACTTTTACAGGTGGTACGGCCAATATTACTCAATTCAACGGGTTTATCTGCATTATCTGGCGGAGTGTTCACTTCTACTTCCAGAAAACTAATTATTACCGGAGCAAGGGCTGCCAGTCAAACCGTTTTCACACACAGTGGAGGAACTTTTAACTATAATAATGGTAACATAGAAATAAACCCCACACATTCAGGTTGCACCCAGCGTATTTTTACAATGGATGTAATTGCCACTACTGTTTTTTATGACGTGAATGTGTGAATGGGATTTCAGGATGCGGAATTAATCCAATCATTACAACAGCTGCCGGTGACGTAATAACTTGCCTAAACGATTTAACACATACAGATGGTTTTATTAGCGGACAATTCGCATTTGCCAACAATTTATTTGTTGAGACTGAGCCGACGCCGGTGACATAAGCACACCAGTAAATGTATGGGGCGTCAACGTATTCTGTTTCGCGCACCCCACGGAACTCGCCAGCTTTGATTAATAAGGCCGTTGGGGCTATAACTCCCAACGGCGCAACCACAAATCTTTTACGTGAGTTCCTTTCATTGATCAGAAGTTTTACCGTAACTCTACAGGAACGCAATAGAGAGCATAAATGCTAGGCTTTTACCATCTTTCAGGGCATAAGAGAACCTTCATTAAATAGCAATGGTGCTATCGAAATAAATCCCACCAACCTGGCTGTACACTGCACCTTAATAGTCGTGATACTTTAAAATCGACTGTTTTTTATAATGTAACTATTAACGGTGTTTCTGGCTGTGGTTTAAACCCCGTGATCACCACTGCAGCAGCATAAGAACCTGTACCAATGATTTTATTCATACCGATGGTTACATCAGCGGACAATTCGCATTTGCCAACAACTTATACATTGAAGCGGGATCAGATGGAGGAACCGGGAATATTACCGCTAATGGCGGGGGTGCACAAACCTATTCTGTTTCTTCGGGCACACCTCGTACCTGCCAGTTTACCGTTAATAAATCGGCGGGGGCAATTACACCTGCAGGTGCTACCACTAATTTTTACGTGAGCGGATTTTCTTTGATCAGCGGAAGTTTTACTGCACCTACAGGAACTTTAAATGTAGGAGGAGTATGGGCCGCTAGTTTTACCATCTTTTCGCATAGCGGAGGAACATTTAATCACAATAATGGCTCAGTAGAAATAAATCCCACCAATTCGGGTTGCACGCTCCGCACCTTCACCTTAGATGTGTTACTTACAACCGTTTTTTATAACATGTATATTAATGGGATATCTGGTTGTGGACTTAATCCTGTTATCGCTACAGCTGCCGGAGATGTGGTTACTTGTATCAATGATTTTATTCATACCGATGGTTACATCAGCGGACAATTCGCATTTGCCAACAATTTATACATTGAAGCGGGATCAGATGGAGGAACCGGGAATATTACCGCTAATGGCGGGGGTGCACAAACCTATTC
>JBGASH010000209.1:0-5287 GCA_044229775.1 Bacteroidia bacterium | reverse complement strand
GAACATATCCTTTAGTTTCGATTGGCTTTTCGCCAGTAACATCAATTATTTTGGTGGAAAGCGTTAATACAACATTTGCGCCTAACACGGCTTGTTTTCCTACTCTTACGCCTTCAACAACTATACAACGCGAACCAATAAAACAATCGTCTTCAATTATTACCGGAGCCGCCTGAACAGGTTCAAGTACGCCCCCAATACCAACACCACCGCTCAAATGCACGTTTTTGCCAATTTGGGCGCAACTTCCAACAGTCGCCCATGTATCTACCATGGTACCACTATCTACGTAGGCACCAATATTAACATAGCTTGGCATCATGATTACGCCTTTTGCAAGGTAAGAACCATAGCGGGCAATGCCGTGAGGGACTACACGCACACCAAGTTCGGCGTAATTTTTTTTGAGCGCCATTTTATCGTGAAATTCAAGGGGACCAAGCTCAATAGTTTCCATTTTACGAATGGGAAAATACATGATAACGGCTTTTTTTACCCAATCATTTACCTTCCATCCGCCCTGAATTGGCTCAGCAACACGTAAAGTGCCTTTATCAAGTTGTTCAATAACTTCATTAATTACTTTTTGCGTGGCCGCTTCTTTTAGTAGTTCACGATTCTGCCAGGCTTTCTCAATTAGTTCTTGCATAGGAATAACGTAAAATAGTTGATTAAAAAAGTTCGGCTTTAGGCCGAACTTTTATGATTATATCGTGGTCTTGAAGGGATTCAAACCCCTAGCCTTCTGATCCGTAGTCAGATGCTCTATTCAGTTGAGCTACAAGACCTAAAATTTAAGAACAGCAAATATACATATTTTTGGTAAATTCCAAGCTATAATTCGCGGCAATAATACCAAACTTCTGCAAGCGGGTTTGGTAAGAAGTGTTTTGGATAAAGAAAACTTTGCGACTAATTACTATTATGATCATGCAGGAAGATTAATTAGAACAGATAAAGAAAGTTTGGATAATAATAGTTTCAAAAAGGTAAGCGAAACTTCTTATAATTTTGGAAGACAATAATATTTAGACTTATTTCTTTAAAAAGCGAGGCCTCGGCTTCGCTTTTTTATTGTTTACCTTTTTTGCTAAGCTTAAAACAATAATTTACACCTAATCCTATGGAAAATAATTTACCCTGATGTGGCCCAGAACTTTGTATTAAGGTCAATCGATACAAAGGAAATATTTTTAATCGAGATAAATTATGGAAACTAATATCTATTCCGGCACCAAGATTTAATTGAAGATAAGGAACGCAATTTAAATCACCTGCTTTTGTCTTACCATAATTTCCATTAAAATCATATCCTATATATGCGCTTCTATCCAAAATGGGTATACATCCTGCTGCCCCTATGTTCAAAAATGGTGCTATTCTTCTTCTTGAGAAATATATCTCTACATTAAAAGGTACTTCTAAAAATAAATGCTCAAACCTATTATATCCTTTTGTGCCGCCTGCCCCCCAAGTAGGATACTGGTTTTCGTATATTGGAGTTTTACAACCTTTCAAACTCGAATAGAAACCTGTTCGCATTGCAAACGAAGTCGAGACCTGATAAGTAAAATCGAATCCCGCTGTTTGAGCAATAATTGGAATTAAATCATTATAAAATTCTTGAGTTGCTTGACCTTGATTTTTTGGAGCAGTCACATAAGAACAATCTGGCGACAAAAAAAATCCGAAATACCAACCCTTTTGTCTTAAACTTTCCTGACTTTTTAAATTCAAAAAAGGGAGTAGTAATAAAATAATGATGATTTTGTATTTTAAGTAATTTTTCATCGCATTTAGATAATTAATATTGAATAGGTTTTTTTCCTAGTTTAAAACAGTAATTCAAACCAAGACCAAATGAATAAGGTCTGTTATTATAATCAAAAACTGCAAGCTCATGAAATATAGTTAATCTATATACAGGGAAAATCTTTAGCCTTGAATGGTTTTTAAAAGCAATATCAATACCTCCGCCGCAATTAAGTTGTATAATTGGTGTAAGGTTAGGATTTGTTACCCCTTTAATTACTTTTCCCTCATATTCATCAACTCCAACTCCGATACTTGCATCGTAAATCTGAATATCAGCCGAAATCCCTAAGTTGATGAATGGAGAAACTTTTCTTTTTGAAAAATAGTATTCCAAATTTAATGGTAATTCAAGGAACCAGTTTCTATACTTGAAGTAGCCTTTAAAATCCCCACCTTCCGGGTTTTTTGTAAAATCCACCACCTCAGTTTTATATCCTTTTAGGCTTAGATATAATCCTGTTTTAAAAGCAAATTTATTTTTTGTTTGGAATAGAAGATCAAATCCGGAAGTACGAGCGTAAATAGGTTTGTCACTTTTAAGCTGAGTTTTATCCGGATGTGAATAAACATAAGAATAATCCGGGGATACAAAAATTCCAAAATAGCATCCTTTGGGCCTTAAACTTTCCTGGCTCTTTCCATTTAAAAATGGGATAAGTAATAGTAGAGAAATTGTTTTGATTTTAGATATGTTTAATCTGAGAGACAAAGAATTAGGGTTTATTGTACTTCAAAAGCAAAGGTAAAGAAATAAAGCTCGCTCTCAAATAATGCAAATTATCGGTATAAATACCTATTACCTGCACGTGTACCGACCAAAAACTAACCCATGATCTTCATCTCATTAAAGCGGTGTACCAGCCCTACAGTATTTTTTACTTTTAATTTTTTGATGAGATTAGCCCGATGCTTTTCAACGGTTCTTTTTGATATTACCAACCTACTTGCTATTTCTGGGTTAGTAAATTCTTTGGCTATAAAATGTAAAACTTCACGTTCTCTTTTTGATAATGGTGTTGGGAACTTTAATTTAACACCTGCTTCCTTATTGGCATAAATAAGTTATAAAGCAGCATCGTTCGAGAAGTACTTTATACCTTTAAAAATAGTTTCTATAGCTTTAAACAGCTCATCAGGTCCCGTGTTTTTTGATATAAAGCCTTTGGCCCCCACATCTATCATCTCATTTATAACAGAAAATTCAATACTATCTACCAAAAAAAACTCCGAATATTTACGCTACCACTTTATAAGTGGTCGGTTTTCTGATTAATTTAGCTTACCATAGGGGATAAATGTGGTTTAAAACGAATTAGGTAAAAACAGCTTTTTGAAGCAAAAAGAAGAAAACAAGATGGCATAACCCGTTTTTTTATCCAATTACTGTCAATGAGTTTTAAAAATAATTTCAATAGATTTGATTGATGTACAAGCTCTTCTTTTTCTTTATGCTTATTTACGGCTCATGTTCTGCTGAAAAATTATTTAGTGGTCCATGCGACACAATAGTATTAACAAACGGAGAAATGATGCTTTGTAAAGTGAAGTTAGTTACATCTGAAACAATTGAATATTACAAATGCGGATATGTATCAGGTTCAAATGAAATCCGTAAAAAAAAAGTATTGGTGATAAAGTATGCTAATGGGACAAGTGAAAAATACGAAGACGGTGTTAGGCAAGAATCTACTACTACAAAAAAAGAAACAGACGCAGGTACCGATATTCCTCGCTCTTTTTTCAATATAGGTTTGGGTGTTGGACCTAATTATGGATTAATTGGCGTGAAAACGGTAATTGGTTATAAAGATAATGGCTTAATGGTCGGTTATGGGATGTTTGGTGGTAAGATTTGTTATGAGGTGGGCTTACAAGGAAGTTATAAGTGGTGGTTTATAAATTGCAGTTATGGCGCTTATAAGCTTGTAACAAATGTTAGTACCAAGGAAAGTGAAATGGCTTTCGGTCTTATTGTTATTACCGGTGGAAAAATTGACCTCATTAAATCGAAGAGACTTTTTTTGGATGCCGGCGCTGGTTATGCAGGTGGAGCGGTTTTATATTTTAAAAACGGACCCAGTATTCCAATTAAGGGATTTACTTTTTCGGCAGGACTTAATTATAGGATCGGTGGCGAATAACTTTAGTAACTAATAAAAATTAAAGACCAGCTCGTTATTATTTACACTCGATTCCTGACTACCGGTTCCGCCTCTCATTTTTTCAGAAAGTTTACCGGATCTTCCTTTTATTTTATATTCTTTAAATTCGGATACAATTGTTCCGCTAGCGTCTTTAGCGCTTAATTTATAACGCCCCGAAGGCAAGGTGATAAACAACATGGCCGCTTTTTGATCGTTGGTTGCTTCAAAAGCTTTACAGTTTACGTGTGGCAAATTGCCCTTAAATTGATCGTCAATATAAAGTCCAAGCGCGCGTGTACTATCGGTAGAATAAAAATGTGCAAGAAATACCGTTTCGTTTTTTTTGCAGCTAAAAAAGACGAACAAAATGGCTGTGGCAGTTAAAAATTTTATCTTTTTCATGATGTAAGTTTTTATTATAACGCCATAATTTCGGAAATAGTATGAGCGCAAAAAAAAAACTTAAATGATCCTTAATTTATTTTCCGGTAACGGATCTAAAGAAAGTAACGGCTAGCTGAGGTTTTAAAGCAATAGTAAAAAGCACCCCGTAAATGGCGCCCCAAAAATGGGCTTCGTGGCCGATGTTATCGGAGTAAGAACCTTTTTGTTTGCGCTTACTTAAATAATAAGTACCAACTAAAAATAATACCCCTAACAACCAAGCCGGCATTGGTAAAACAAAAAAGTACAAGGTATCGGTAGGAGAAATAATTATGTAACTGAAAATAATGGCTTCAATAGCGCCACTTGCCCCCAATGAAGAGTACGAAGGATTGTTTCTGTTACGAAAATATTCGGTTATTGAAGAAGCGTAGATCCCACCGGTAAACAAACCAATATAAGCAAGCCGCGCCATTTTTATAGCGTGATCTATATCGGCCTCGCTCGCATTGTCCGGATCGGGTAAAAATAAAGTAACGTAATAACTTTCTTCAACCACATAACCAAAGGTCCATAAAGCAAAAACGTTTAAAAGTAAATGCAGATTGCTGCCATGAATAAAAGCATGGGTTAAAAAGCGGTAATGTTCGCCATTATGATAAATAGAGTAGGGATGAAACAAGTATTTGTGCAGCTTGTCTTTTTCGTAAAAGCAATAAACCGAAAAAACCAATATTATAACAAGAAATGTTATGGTGATCATAGCTGCGACAAATTTACTGAGATTATTAATATAATCCTTCTATTGATTAATTTCTTCAGGTTCATTTTTAAGAAAACGTTCAATAGCAAAATGCCCAAGATATATAAAGGGGATCAACCCAACGGCAACTAATAATTTAAAGGAGTAACCCCAGCTTGCGTTCACCACAAATTCGCCAAAG
>JBGASH010000208.1:0-5993 GCA_044229775.1 Bacteroidia bacterium | reverse complement strand
AAAATTTTATCATTCTCCCGCCATAAAAAAAGAAATTCAAAAAGTGGAGCGTTCGTTAAAAGGAAAAACAATCAATCCCCATAAAATTGCCGCCGCTCTGGTAAAGAAGTGGAGGAAGTAAATTTTTTGCCACCAAGACGCGAAGTCGCAAAGTTCGTTATGTCAAAATACTTGGTGAAACTTTGAGTCTTAGCGTCTTTGTGTCAATTTCACCTATTTCTTTTTATAACCAAAACGTTTTAGAAAACTAATTTGTCAATAGATGATCGCTTTTTTAACAAGATTTGTCGTCAGTAATTCCCTACCTTCACCGGGTGAAAAAACGTTTACTTTCTTTCTTTTCTATTTTAATTTTTTCTGCTCAAGCCAGTGAGCTTATTGTAGTAAATAATTACACCCAACAATTCAAAAAAGCCTACGCCCTTTATCCTTCTGTGCCCAAAGGAATTTTAGAAGCAGTGGCATGGACACAAAGCCGGTTCATGCATTTGGTTCCACAACAAGAAAGCTGCATTGGTATACCTAAAACGTATGGTATAATGGGTTTGGTAGAGGATGGAAAAAATTATTTCAGAAATAATTTAAGTACTGTTTCGCAGCTTTCGGGATTTAGAGAAGCAGATATTAAAAATAATACCGAAACAACAATTATCGCTTATGCCGCGGCATTTAATACCCTGCAACAACAACAAAATATTTTCAGTAACGACCTTTCAGAATACAAAACTATTTTACTCCAATTAAGCGAGCTTCCTTTAACCAACGATCTCATCAACGATTTCGCGCTTAATTCGCATTTGTACCAGTTATATTGGTTTTTGAATCAATCAGAATTTCAAAACGCTTATGGGTTTCCGCAATATAATACCGATCTAAAAAAAATGTTTGGGAATAATTACGAAGTGTTGAGTTCTTCTTCGGTAATAGTTTCGGAAACTTCGGTTATTTCAAACAGCGGACAAAATTACAAGGGAACCAATGTTTCTACCTTAATTTCCCCTGATTATCCTCCTGCCATTTATAATCCAGCCGCTACCTGCAATTATTCGTCACGTGGCGGTACTGCAATTTCGGCGGTAGTGATCCATGACGTAGAAGGTACCTACGCCGGTTGCATTTCGTGGTTTCAAAATTGCGCTGCCAGTGTTTCGGCGCATTATGTTTTAAGAAGCAGCGACGGACAAGTAACACAAATGGTTTTAGAATCGGCTAAGGCCTGGCATGTTGGTACCGAAAATCCTTATACCATAGGCTTAGAACACGAAGGTTATAATAACAGCGCCTCTTGGTATACCAATGCCATGTATGTATCGTCGGCTAATTTGGTAAAGGATATTTGCGTTAGTAATTCAATAAATCCATTGCGTTGTTATTACGGTCCCGGTTGCTCCGGCAGTTCTTCCACTTGTGGTTTGGGCGCTTGTACTAAAATTAAAGGACATCAAATGTATCCTAACCAAACGCACGATGATCCGGGTCCGTATTGGAACTGGGATAAATATTACAAATTAATCAATAATACCTATTCGGTTATTTCTTACACCACCGGCTCCGGAAATTTTTACGACAGTGGTGGTTCGGGAGCCAATTACAGTGATGATGAACGCAAAGTGTATTTATTTACCAAAGCCGGTGCTACTAACATTACCTTGAATTTTACAGCGTTTGATGTAGAAAACAAATACGACAATCTTTTTATTTACGATGGCGGCAGTATTAATTCGCCCCTTATCGGGAAATATACCGGAACAGTAAATCCAGGACCGGTAACCTCTAATAACGATAGTTTACTGGTAGAGTTTAGAAGCGATTGCGCTACCAATGCTGCGGGATGGGCCGCTTCGTATACTACCAATGTAAGTACCAGTACCAATAGCGATGTTATTTCTCCAAATACGCTTGTTTCAACCACGGGCGCATGGAAAACGGCCAGCTTCACGGCGGCGTTCAGTGATGTAGATAATACCGGTGGCTCAGGTGTTGAAAAAGGGTATTATCAGGTAATAGATTTTAACGGCACCGAATGGCGTGCTAATTACACCCATGGTTTTTTAGCCGATAATTTTGATAATGCCATTCATCCTGAGTGGACACAAAAGGTAGGTACCTGGACCGTTAGTGGAAACGCTTTAGTTCAAACAGATGAAACCAGTACCGTTTCGGCCAATACCAATATTTACGCGGCGTTAACGCAAAGTTTATCTAACAGGTATCTTTATCATTTTTTGGGGAAGTTTGAGGGAAGTGGCAGCAGTAGGCGAGCAGGGTTGCATTTTTTCTGCGATAAGCCCGATAGTAGTAATCGTAATAACTCCTATTTTGTTTGGTTCAGGCTCGATGATCAGAAGATCCAGATCTATAAAGTGGTGAATAATGTATTTGGCTCACCGCAGTTAGATCAACCATTGGTGTTTAACGCGGCACAATGGTATGATATAAAAATAATTTACGATCGCATTACCGGAAAAATTTCGGTTTACATGAATAATCAGTTAGTGGCCACGTGGACCGACTCTTCGCCTTACACCAATGGTAATTATATTTCTTTCAGAAGCGCCAATTGTAAATTTAGTATAGATGAAATAAAAGTGTATCGTTCGCGGCCAGTTACAGCAAATATTACTTTAGGAAGCGGCAACAATTACGATATCCGTTATCAAAACCCAAATCCCACCACTAACAGCGCAAAAATAAAATCTATTTGTCAGGATTCGGCTGGAAATTTATCACCTATTTATTTTCACGACTTAAATATTGACTGGACGCCTCCCAGTAATCAAATTTTTATAAATGATGGGAAGAGTGGGGTAGACATTTCATATAATTGCTCTAAAGATTCGATGAGCGCTCATTGGGGGCCGGCCCTTGATTCGAACTCTGCCGTTTCAAGATATTGGTATTCTATTGGTACCAGTGCGGGCGCTACTAATGTTTTAAACTGGACAAGTAATTGGGGTGGTACTTCAGTAACTGTAAAAAATTTGAACCTTACGCAAAACGCCATTTATTATTTTAATGTTAAAACTGAGGACGGTGCCGGACTTTTTAATTCGGTTATTAGCAGCGATGGTCAACAAGTGGATACCACCTGTGCTTTGTCGGGAGTGAATGAGTTCAAGACTCAAGAACCAAAGTTCAAGGTTAGTCCGAATCCAACGAGCGGCTTACTAACCTTAAATTGTCCTCCTCTCGAGGGGGCAGGCCAATGGCATGGGGGAGATATTGAGATAATTAATCCCATTGGAGAAAAAGTTTTCGTAAAACAGATCTCCTCTGAAAAAACTGAAATTGACCTGAGAGAATTTTCTAGCGGTGTTTATTTCCTGAAAGTAATTCAGTAAGATAAAATTCTTTTCACTCAAAAAATTATTAAGCAATAGCGTTTCATCAAACTTCAGTTTAGTTTTGTGTTTTTTGGGAAATTCGGATGGATTTTGTACATTTAACAGAGAAACAAAAAGCCTGCATGAAAAAATTCACCTTAGTTGATATTCTGTCTTTAATTTTAATTGGAGATATTTATTCGCAAACATTACCATTCAGTTACACTTATACGGGCAAGCCGCGTTTTCAAATTCTTACCAAACGTAATAACGCGTTGTTGGGAATTATCAACGTAGAATTATTTCCTAAAATTGCTCCCAGGCATGTGCGTAATTTCGACAGTTTAGTAGCGCAGTCTTTTTATGATACAACTGCTTTTCATCGCGTTATTCCGGGATTTATGATTCAGGGTGGTGATCCTAATTCGCGCCACGGACCTAAATCTACCTGGGGCATGGGCCAGTCGAGTCAGCCAACGGTTATGGCAGAATTTTCGGTAGCAAACCACAAAAGAGGTGTGCTCTCGGCCGCAAGAGATGTTAATGTTAATAGCGCCAATTCGCAGTTTTTTATTTGTCAGGCTAACGACTATTTCCTTGATCAAAATTATTCGGTTTATGGGCGCGTAACCTCTGGATTGAATTTTGTTGATACTATTGTAAATGCACCAAGAGATAGTAATGATAATCCTTTTACTAAAATTGAAATGTTTGTGACCTATATTGGTTCAAACGATACTTTGGCGGTTCCGCCGGTATTGTCAACGCCGCTTAACGATTCAATAAACGCGGATTCGTCAAAATACATGAAACTATGGTGGAAACCGGTTAGCGACGCGGTATTTTATCACTTGGATGTGTCGACAGATTCCACATTCGCTACTACAAATTTTTCACTCAATACCACGGCCTTGTATTACGTGATCTATGGCGGACAAAAAGGCGGTACTAAATACTATTGGAGATTGAATTCGAATAACGGTGGACATATTAGTCCGTGGTCGCCTGTTTGGCATTACAAATATCTTATGCCGGCGGTGAGTGATATTGGTATTAATGAAAAGAGTTTGTCGAAGGATCAGGCTGTGATATATCCTAACCCTAACAACGGCAAATTTAGTTGCACTAACCTTCACAAAGCGGATAAGATAGAAGTATTCAATTCGGTGGGAGAAAAGGTTTTTGCAAAACAGGTCTGGTCGGACAAAACGGAGATCGATATGAAGGAACTTTCAAATGGCATCTATTTTCTCAAAGTAATACGGGAGAATAAGATCCTATCGACCCAAAAAGTAATTAAGCAATAAAAAAACGCCGCTCTAAATCGCGGCGTTTTCACTTGGTTTATGTTTCCCGGGTCTACTTAACACTCGCGAAAGCGGTGAGAGCGTTAAGATTAGCTTTTTCGAGGAGAGCGATAGCTTCATTTTGTTTGTCGAGTGCAATTTGTTCTTTTTCTTCGGCATTTCCCATGCTTCCTAATTTAGCCGAGCTATTGGTTTGAGCATAAGCTTCTTCACGCATATCAATGGCGGTAGTTCTGGCGATCTCGGCATCTTTTAAAAGACTTAGCGCGTGGTCGATGTTATCCATGGTTGCTTCATCTTTTACGTCTACTTTCATCAAGCCAAGGATCGAGATTTTGTTCAGGTCAAATTTTTGGTAAGCAATTTTTGCGCTTAGTTCAGAGATCTCAATTTGTACTGCCTCAAACTTCTTGTATAATTTATTAGCAGCGGCTGTCATTTTCATTTTGTCATCACCTTGTCGGTAAGAAGCCGCTTTTTTTAATTTATCGTAGTCGGTTTTAAGCACAGATGATTTATTAAGCAGATCATTTAAACGATCAAGATCGCTGTGGTTTAATTTTTGGGTGTTGCCTCCGATCTCAAATTGATTGTTATAATTTTGGTTGAAGGTGGTTTGACCTTTTACCATCATCCCGATGATAATTGTCAATACTAAGGTTAATGTTGTTTTCATAATAAATATTTTTAAAATGGGTTAATAATATTGTTTTCATTCTTAATGAATTTAAAAGTTTAGACAAGATGTTACTCTTTGTTATTTGTACCCTTATGGGAGGATCCGTCGGATAAGGGGTGTTTGTGTGCTGTAAGTGTTGTGTGTTGCTTTCAATATATTGTACGGGACCAATTAAAAAAGGTTCGTTTTTATGAAATAATAATTTTAAACCTTGAATTGTTTATTTCTCCCGATAGCTATCGGGATCCCCAATGAAAAAAGCTCCTAAATGCAGTTAGAAAATAATTATTTTAATTGGAAGTGAATTCTAAAACTTTACCGTTTCGGCATATTATTTTATAAGGCCCCGACCATTTATTATACTTAAAAATCCCTTCGGCCAATAAACTTCCGTCACTATTATAGAAGGAAGCAGGTCCATCAGGGCGTCCGTCGACAAAAGTAAACGTGCTTCTGAGTTTGCCATTGCAATGGAATTGCGTCCAAACACCAATTTTTTTATTGTCTTTATAGTTTCCTTCTTCAATTACTTGTTGCAGGTTAGTACATGTTCCAGGACGGTGTACGCCTAAATAGATCCATTTACCTTGTTTGTTCGAATGGACATCGATTAAATTAATGGTGTCTGCTCCATGAGCACTGCCTCTTATCTCGTAAGATTGGGCATTGCTGAGTAGCGAAAGA
>JBGASH010000207.1:0-5745 GCA_044229775.1 Bacteroidia bacterium | reverse complement strand
TGAGAATGGTTTGCCCGAAAGTATTTTTGAATTAACCGATAAAAAAGCGAAAAGATATATTAAGAAAGAATACTATGCCTCCGGTAAATTGAAAGAAGAAGGCACCATGAAGTTCAGAAAAGAATTGAAAGACTATCAAAAAGACGGCGAATGGATCTATTACAACGAAGCCGGTAAAGAAACCAAGCGCGAAAAATTCCTTAACGGGGAACAAATGCGATAACTCCAATTTAAAACCAGGAGCTAAAGTTCGTTGGCCTGTGCTATCATCTCAGCAACATCCAACACTTTTGTTTTAGTGTCTTTATTAAAGTGCTTAACGCCGTCGGTCATCATGGTATTGCAAAACGGACAACCAACCGCTATTACATCAGGATCATTTTTCAAAGCTTCTTCAGTTCTCTCAACATTCACTTCTTTATTTCCTTTTTCGGCTTCCTTGAACATCTGAGCGCCCCCGGCCCCGCAACATAAGCCACTGGCTTTGCTCCGCTTCATTTCGGTGAGTTCTACGTCCAGTTTCTGAATAACTTCCCTTGGAGCTTCGTACACACCGTTAGCCCGGCCTAAATAGCAAGGATCGTGATAAACGATCTTTTTTCCTTTAAACTCACCACCTTGTACTTTTAATTTACCCTGATTTATCAGTTCCTGCACCAACTGGGTATGGTGTACCACTTCGTATTTACCACCCAAATGCGGATATTCGTTCTTTAACGTGTTAAAACAATGCGGACAGCCCGTTACTATTTTTTTTACGTTGTAATTATTTAAGGTGGAGATATTTTGAAAGGCCTGCATTTGAAATAAAAATTCGTTTCCTGCCCGTTTAGCGGGATCACCGCTACAACTTTCTTCTGTACCTAAAACAGCGAATTTAATTCCAACATGATTTAAAATACGAACTATGGCTTTAGTTATTTTTTTAGCACGATCATCAAAACTGCCCGAACATCCCACCCAAAATAAAACATCGGGTGTTTCGCCTTTAGCAGCCATTTCGGCCATCGTTGGAACTTTTATATTAGTATCACTCATTTTTTATTTCTCGCAGGGGCACTAGGCCAATGGTTTTAATTTTCATTTATCCAGTTAGCGCGGTCGGCAGGAGAAAATTGCCATGGCGCACCGTTATTTTCTATATTCCCAAACATGCCGTTCAATTCGGCAGGAGCTGCACTTTGTTCGAGCACTAATTGCTGACGCAGATCCATTATTATCGAAAGTGGGTCAATATTAACCGGACAAGCTTCAACGCAGGCGTTACAGGTATTGCATGCCCATATCTCAACCGTAGAAATATACTCTTCGCTCAATAATGCTTTTCCATCATCAACAAATTTTCCACCATTCTTATCCATGTTCTTTCCTACTTCTACCAGGCGGTCACGGGTATCCATCATGATCTTTCGCGGGGATAATTTTTTACCGGTAATGTTTTGCGGACAAGAAGAAGTGCATCTACCACACTCAGTGCAAGTGTATGCGTCTAACAATTGTTTCCAGGTAAAATCAAAAACATCTTTTGCACCAAACTTTACAGGCGCGTTTGGATCTAATTGCGATTGATAAGACGGATCAAAGTTTGGTTTAACCACATCGGTTACTTCAAATAGATTTTTAAACTCACCTTTTGGTTTAAGATTAGAGAACCAGGTATTAGGAAACGCCAATACAATGTGAAAATGTTTTGAATACGGCAGATAGTTCAGGAATCCGAAAACGATCATGATATGTCCCCACCACCCTACTCTTTCGATTATATGTAAAGACTCAGTGGAAGAGCCGCCGAAGATGATGGGACCAATATAACTGCTTATAGAAAATCCTAAAGATCCATCGCCCAAATTTTCGGCATGAGAAGCGCCTCTCGTATAAAGAACTTCATCCGCCCCGTTCATCATAAAAATAAAACAGATCAAAATAATTTCGCCCATCAAGATCAAATGCGCGTCCATGTTAGGCCATCCTTTAAGGTCAACGTTATTAAAACGCGGAAGCTTTAACAGATCGCGGCGTGATAAAAAAGCCAACGTTCCTATAAATGCCAATACAGACAATATCTCAATAAAACTTACCATGAACGTGTAAAAGCCACCCAATGATGCTCTAAAAGCCCGGTGGTGGTTTAATGCCCCATCGAAAACGATCTCTAATAATTCAATTTGAGTTATAACAAACGCCGCGTATAAAAAGAAATGCAATAAACCCGCAACAGGCCTGGTGAACATTTTCTTTTGCCCAAAGGCAATTAGAAGCATGGTCTTTAATCTCTCCTGTTTATCACCCTTCAGATCAACTCCCTTCCCAACAAAATGTTGCGGCGTACCTTTCTTACATTAACAGTAAATAAAACTGCAGAAGCGGCTAAGAGAATAATAAAAATTACTGATGCAATCATATGCGAATTATTCTTTACCCAAAATTGTTATGGCACAATGGCTTTGGGTTTTTTACGACTAAATACCGAAAAGTGAATATAATCGCTCAGGGTTAATACGCAGGTCGCGGAGTAATTAATTCAAATCTTCACTTCCACCTGTTAAGATTATTATACAATGAGTCGTTCTTGAATAGAATTTTCCAAGCGTGCCTGTCCTTTCTCGTTGATCTTAGCAATTAAAACATTCATTTGCTTTAAGGTTTTATCGGCTTCTTCAATAGCTTCCTTTAATTGCGATTTAGCGAGACTGTCGGAAACGCTATATTGGCCAAAATATTATCGATGCGGCCCGTGTTCTTTTCAAGCATTGAACCAACCGAATTCAATTTATTTAAGAGTGATGAGATCTTTGAACGCTCGTTATCTACAAGATCGTCTAATTTATAAGCGGTTTGTTCAAGTGTATTAATAGCTTTTTTAATACTCTCAAACGATTTACTAAGATTTTCGCGGGTTTTATCATTAAGCACGTATTGCACAATAACCATTACTGAATCGATTGAAGATAATAAACCTTCGGCTTTTTTCTGAAGAGGCGTTAACCGTTTATCAACCGATTCCTTTAATCCTTCTTCGGTTTCCGACATAAGGGTGTCGCCCGATTGAACAAATTCTGAATTCACACTAAAAACAACCTCTACTGCTTTAGAACCCAAAAGGTCGGAGCTCACGATCTTTGCTACCGAATTTTTGGGAATTTTAAGATCTTCGGTTAACAAAAACTTTACCAATACAGGGTGTTTATCACCCCTTTGAATAAGGGATATCTTATTTACCTGCCCGATTTTATAACCATTAACCAATAAAGGATTTGCCTCTAATAAACCATCTACTTTAGGGTAAACCGCAAAAAGCTCGTATTTGTGAGAAAAGATATCGGATCCCTTTAAGAAATTAAAACCCCATATAAGGGCGCCAATTGCAAACAATACAACTATACCAATTTTAAACTCTTTGCTGATCTTCATAAGAAAACTAAGGATTTTCTTTTTTTATGCCTGGTTCAGTAGTGATTGAATATTTATAAATGATTTAACTGAAATTAAAGCTTAAAGATAGCTATTTTTATGCCATGCAAAAAATAAAAAACGAGGATCTGGGTCGTAAAAGCGTAGAGGAATTTAAGAGCTCGGTTAAACTTCCCATCGTAATAGTGCTGGATAATGTACGTAGCCTTAATAATGTGGGTTCGGCCTTTAGAACCGCCGACGCTTTTTTGCTGGAACAGCTCTTTTTATGCGGCATTACAGGACAACCCCCAAATAAAGAAATACAAAAAACCGCATTAGGAGCTACAGAAACCGTAAAATGGGCGCACGTTAAAAGTACTTCTGAAGCCATTGCGCATTTAAAAGAAAAAGGGTATAAAATTTACGCCGTTGAGCAGGTTAAAAACAGCATGCCTTTGAATAATTTATCTTTTGATAAGAACGCTCCTGTTGCTCTCGTATTTGGAAACGAGATCTACGGCGTTGATCAGGAAATAATCAACACTTGCGACGGGAGTATTGAAATTCCGCAATTAGGAACAAAACATTCGCTTAATATTTCGGTTAGTATTGGAATAGTTGTATGGGAAATGGTTAAGCGCTATTTATAAAAACTCTTTTGCTTTTAGATGGTTCCGCTTAAAACACAAACCCCCGACAGGGCTGTCAGGGGTTTGGTACACTTAGTTTTTTATTCAAAAACTATAATCACTAAAACTTACACCCTATTGTAATAACAAAATTCGTGCCAGAAAACGAAAGGCTTGATTTATCGACATATACAGGGTTATACATATAGTAATCCTCCTTGTAATACGTCTTCACCAATGCGATGTCGAAGGTCCATTTATCGCTTTTAAAGCCAAAACCCGTACTGAAACTGTTTCTTACGAAAGGCCCCGAAAACATTTTACCAAAAGGGCTACCATACATGGCATAACCTAAACGAAAAAATACCTGCTGGAAGTTTACCTCCGCTCCGGCTCGTATGTTAGAAGCGCTTTTGTATTTGGTCTTGATGGTTTTATTCACTCCGGCAAAATCGGCAGGATTAGTACTGGCTAAAGAAGCCTGACGGTAATTCACGTTTTCGTAATCTAATCCTATGCTAAGTAATTTTTCGTAAATGTAAGCCACGCTTGTTCCAACACGCATGGGTGTATATATTTTGTAATTAAAATACCCGCCATTGGTGGGATAAGCGGCGCTATAGGATACGTTACTGTCCCAGTTGGTGGTAACGCTATACGAATAAACATCCTTTAATTTGAGAACCGTTGGCGAATGAAAATAGGCCCCCAATCTTAAAAATTCGGTGGCGCGGTATAAAAAACCCAGTTTTAAATTATAACCGGATCCGCTGGTTCTATATGCTTCCGAATAACTCATCGAATTAATACCGCCCAAATATTTTGTATAGGTGTTATCGGTGTAATATAAATAAACAGGAAAAGGGTAAGTTGACTGCGGATTATTGCTGGCATCTTTGTAAATACGCGACTGATCACGGTTATCCGATTCGGTATAAACTGCTTCATAGGTATAAGTAACTCTGGGTAAACCAAGACTTGCCCCGAAGTAATATTTATCCTGCTTCGCATATGTATAGCCAAAAACCAATTCATTCATATAGCCTTTGGTATCGATCTTTTTACTTTGCAGCATATTTACGCTTGGGTCAATAAAACCATAATAATTGGAATTGCCGTTCATGGTATCAATTAACAAGGCGCTGTAGGCCATTCCGCTATAAAAAGGATTCAAGTTATTGATAGGTGTTCCGTTGGCTTCGTTTAAAAAATCGTTAATAATAGATTTGCCTCTTCCATAACCAACAATTGAAATGGAGGAGTTGTAATTCTGCAATTGATTATTGGCTACACCAAACGAATGGCGAACATCAGCATTTTGTTTATCCTCGTGCGAAATGGCCGCTCCAAAACCGTTAAAAAAATTGGAGGAGGCCTTGAAACTGTTAGCCGATGAGTCGTTATGCAACGAGGATATACCGGTGGTTAAAAGTTTTAGGGAGCCATTAGCTTCGCCTTTGCGGTAAATTCCTAAACCGGCAGGGTTGTAGCTTAAACAGCTGGTGTTGGCACCTAAAGCTCCAAAAGCGCCACCCATACTAATAAAACGGGCATTACCTCCAACAGTGATCTGCGAATAGCGGATGGCATCAAGGTCGTTTTGCGCAAGGGTTTTTACCAATGGTAAAAAAGCTAAAGCGATCAAAAGATTATTTTTCATAAAGCCGTTTTGGTTTTGCTTTTATCTTGGTCTGATAGCTCCTCCTCCACCGCCTGAGTTACC
>JBGASH010000206.1:0-5413 GCA_044229775.1 Bacteroidia bacterium | reverse complement strand
CCCTAACGACCTTTATGCCGATGAGCTTAATAAATATAAATGGGAAAAGCAGGAAAAAGTAGTTGAAAAAACATTTGACACGGGGGCAAAGACCGAGTATGATCTTAAGGAAGAATTAAAAAAATTAAAACCAGGGGTTTATATTATTGAAGCCAATTGCAAAGATAAATTTGGTGAAGAAATAAAAGCGTTCAATTATGTAACCTTGTTTGATGCAAATAGCAGCGAACTTCCTGAAAAAACGCCGGAGTGGTATTATCAGGAAAAAGGAAGTGCCGAACCCGGTGAGCGAATTAGTTTTATTTTATCGTCGTCTTATCCAAACACCAATTATTTCTTTGAATTGGAACGTCAGGGCAAGATCATTTTAAGTTCAATGGAGCCTATGGGCGCCAAAATGGTTTTAGAGATAAAAGAAGAGGATCGAGGAAATGTTTCTTTTCACACCACCTTTATAAAATATAACCGCTTTTATACAAGAAGCAATACTATTACGGTTCCTTATACCAATAAAGAACTGGATATACAATTTGAAACATTCAGAAATAAATTGTTGCCCGGCCAAGCAGAAGAGTGGAAGTTGATCTTAAAAGACAAGAAGGGCGAAAAAGCCGCGGCAGAGATGGTAGCCAGTATGTATGATGCTTCGCTCGACGCTTTCAGAGCTAACGGCTGGTATTTTAATATCTACAATAGTTATTATGCCCGGTTAAATTGGGCGGCGCCAACTATAGGTAACCAAAGTAATTCAACCGAATTCAATAATCTTAGCAGTCCGTATAAAAGCGTTCCGTATCGCGCTTACGACTACTTAAATTATTTTGGTGTTAATTTTTATGACAACAGTTATGGTTACGGTGGCGGAAGATACAGAGACTATGAAGGCGATGGTAATTATCCGGCCGCTATGGCCGAAAAATCGGCCGTAGCCGACGAAAAGAATAAAGAGGAAGCGCCGAGAAAATCGGTAGCAAGAGCAAAAGATGGTGTAATGCATGAGACCGAAACAAAGAAAAACGCGGATAAACTTGATGATGTTACAACAGCAACCGGTGCTTCGCAGAACCAACCTGAGGGTGGTGTAAAATCTGGCGAAGGTAAAGAGGGCAAGGGCGATTTTTCGGGAGTAAAAGCCAGAAGTAATTTTAACGAGACCGCTTTCTTTTTTCCACAATTGCAAACTAACGAAAAAGGCGAGATCGTAATTAAGTTTACCGTTCCTGAAAGTTTAACAAAATGGAAAGTAATGGGATTGGCTCACACCAAAGATCTAAAATATGGCCAGTTCCAAAAAGAAGTAGTAACACAAAAAGATCTGATGGTACAGCCAAACCCGCCGCGTTTTTTCCGTGAGGGTGATAAGATGACCTTTATTTCGAAAGTGGCCAATTTATCGGAAAAAGAATTAAATGGGAGCGCCGAAATAAAATTCTACGATCCGTTAACGGAACAGGAGATCTCTTCAAAAATGATCGAAGCGCTAAGCGGTAATTTTCCAAGTATAGGTTATAGGGAGTTTACTGTGAAAAAAGGACAAAGTACTTCGATAGAATGGAACATACAAATACCCGAAGGTTATTCGGCCATCAAATATAAAATTGTTGCCAAGGCCGGTAATTTTAGCGATGGCGAAGAGCAGGCGCTGCCGGTATTAACAAACCGTATGTTGATAACCGAAAGTATGCCTTTGCCAATAAGGAGCAATCAAACAAAGGATTTTGTGTTTGGTAAATTTATTTCGCAAAATAATAATTCAACCACTTTAAAGAATCACGCCTATACTTTAGAGTTTACGGCCAATCCGGCCTGGTACGCGGTTCAGGCATTGCCATATTTAATGGAGTATCCTTACGAATGTGCCGAGCAAACTTTTGCAAGATATTACGCTAACACCTTATCTTCTTACGTGGTAAATTCAAAACCAAAGATCAAAGCGGTATTTGAAGCCTGGAAAACATCGAGTCCGGACGCGTTCTTGTCGAACCTCGAAAAAAACCAGGAACTAAAAGCGGTAGTATTGGAAGAAACACCGTGGGTGCTGCAAGCTAAGAGCGAAACCGAAAATAAAAAACGTGTGGGATTATTATTCGACCTTAACCGCATGGGTAATGAAATGGCGCGCGCCTTCAGGAAATTGCAAAAAGCACAAACATCTAATGGCGGCTTCTGGTGGTTTGAAGGCGGACCAGACGATTGGTACATTACACAACACATCATGACAGGATTTGGTCACCTCGATAAATTAGGTGTGATCAAAGTTAAAGAAGGCGATATTCAAAACATGACCTACAAGGGAGTGCGTTATTGTGATGAAAGAATGCGTGAAGAATACGAGTGGATGAAAAAACATGTAAAGGATTGGAAGACCACCAATAATTTAAGTTACATGGCCATTCAGTATTTGTACATGCGAAGTTTTTACAAAGATGTGGATATGGACAAACGCAACAAAGAGCATTTCGACTATTATAAAAAGCAAGAACAAACCTACTGGTTGCAAAATGGAAGATACATGCAAGGAATGATAGCGTTATCCTTACACCGTTATGACGATAAAAAAATACCGAAAGATATTTTGAAATCGTTGAAAGAAAACGCCTTAAATAATGAGGAGATGGGTATGTATTGGAAAGAGAATTATGGTTATTACTGGTACGAAGCACCAATAGAAATGCAAGCTTTAATGATAGAAGCGTTTGATGAAGTGAACAACGATACCAAAGCGGTGGATGATCTTAAAACCTGGTTAATTAAGAGTAAACAAACACAACATTGGGGAACTACCCGTTCTACCACCGAAGCGGTGTATGCTTTATTATTAAAAGGCACCGATTGGTTGGCAACCGAACCAAATGTTGAAATTACAGTGGGAGATATTAAGCTGGATCCTAAAACCGATAAGAGCATAAAAGTAGAAGAGGGCACAGGATACTTTAAAAAAGTTTGGAACGGTTCGGATATAAAACCGGAGATGGGTAAAGTAAAAGTGGTAAAAAAAGATCAAGGTGTGAGTTGGGGCGCAGTTTACTGGCAATATTTTGAACAATTAGATAAAATTACGCCGCACGAAACACCATTGAAGCTTAAGAAGCAATTGTTCTTACAAAAAAATACCGCCGGTGGTCCGGTAATAGAACCGATAACATCAACCACTAAATTAAAATTGGGCGACAAAATAAAAGTGCGCATAGAATTACGGGTGGATAGAGACCTGAATTACGTTCACATGAAAGACATGCGCGCGGCAGGTTTTGAACCAACTAACGTGTTCAGTGGATACAGATGGCAGGATGGCTTAGGATATTATGAAAGTACCAGAGACGCGGCCACCAATTTCTTCTTCTCGTATTTGAATAAAGGAACCTATGTATTTGAATACCCAATGGTGGTGAATCATTATGGCGATTTTAGCAATGGAGTTACCACTATTCAGTGTATGTATGCTCCTGAGTTCACCAGTCATAGCGAAGGTGTTAGGGTAAAGGTATTGAAATAGCTTTCTGCCCCTCTCCATATGGGGAGGGGCTTAGACTAGTGTGAACTGCTTCTATGGATTTTCCTGTTTTTTTATTCGGAAAAACCATTAAATTTGGTATTCTTAAAATAAATACCATGACACACCTTTCGCATATCTTTCACATTCACCATAAACCAACCTCTCATCCTGATGTTATTTTGATAGGGGCGGGAATAATGAGCGCTACGTTGGGTATTATTTTGAAAGAACTTCAACCTTCTTTAAAAATTGAAATTTACGAACGCCTCGATGTGGTAGCCGGCGAAAGTTCCGATGCGTGGAATAACGCGGGCACCGGACACTCTGCTTTTTGCGAATTGAATTATACGCCTCAAAAAGAAGATGGCAGTGTTGATTGTACTAAAGCATTTAAAATAGCCGAAATGTTTGAAGTGTCTAAACAATTTTGGTCGTACCTTATAGAAAAGGATTATATACACGATCCGCACACATTTATTAATGCCGTTCCGCATTTGAGTTTTGTTTGGGATGAGAATGTGGATTACCTAAAAAAACGATTTGAAGCGTTAAAAGATCACCCATTGTTTAAAGGCATGACCTATTCGGAAGATCCGGAACAATTAAAAAAATGGTTCCCATTAATTATGGATGGTCGTGATAAAGCTCAAAAGGTAGCGGCTACTAAAATGGATCTGGGTACCGATATGAATTTTGGCGCGTTAACACGTTTATTGTTTAAGCATTTGGAAAGTTTGCCCGATGTAACTATTTTTTTAGAGCACGAAGTAAATTTTATTGAGCGTAGAAAATCAGATATGCATTGGGAAGTGGAGATGAAAGATATGAGATCTCATCATAAACGTACCGTTGAAACCAAATTTTTATTTATTGGCGCCGGTGGTGGTTCATTGCCACTGTTAGAAGAAACCGAAATTCCGGAAGCCGATGGATATGGTGGATTTCCGGTGAGCGGTCAATGGCTGGTTTGCCAGAATGAAGAGGTGATAAAACGTCACGCGGCAAAAGTATACGGCAAGGCCGAGGTAGGAGCGCCGCCCATGTCGGTACCGCATTTAGATACACGAATTATCAATGGAAAAAAAGCCTTATTGTTTGGTCCTTACGCCGGTTTTTCCACAAAATTTTTAAAGCACGGGTCGTTAATGGATCTGGCGCACTCTATGCAAATAAATAATATCATGCCAATGGTTTCGGCGGGCTTACACAATATTCCATTAACAAAATATTTAATTGAGCAGGTTCGTCAGTCTCCCGAAGACCGTTTAGCAGCTTTGAAAAAATTTGTACCAACAGCAAAACTGGAAGACTGGAAACTGGAAGAAGCGGGGCAACGCGTACAGATCATTAAGAAAGATCATGACCACGGAGGTGTATTGGAATTTGGAACAGAAATTGTGAGTTCTGCCGACGGCACAATTGCCGCTTTATTAGGGGCTTCGCCGGGCGCTTCCACATCCGTGTCAATTATGCTGGAGCTATTGAATAAATGTTTTAAAGATTTTGTTGGTACCGAGCGCTGGCAAAATAAATTGAAGGAAATGATCCCTTCCTATGGACAATCATTGCAAAAAAATAAAGAATTGTGTGAAAGTTTGCGTGAAAGAACCTCCGAAAAGTTGCAGCTGAATGTGAAGAAGCACGTGGAAGCGTAGTTTTATCTTATAAAAATAATTTAAATAATGTTGGGATCTCTTCCAACGAGCTGACAATGAAAGCCAACGATGTTTTTTTGTAAATACGCTTTCAAAGTTTGCTTTATTCCTAAAAATTTCTTAGGTTTGATAGATGATGAACGAAATGAAATTTAACCTCGAGAAGCCGGATGGTCAGCAAGAAATTGAAGATTTTAAGGCGTTTAAAATTGAAGTGAAAGGCCTCTTAACAAAAGGAAAATTAAAGATAGTTGAAAAATTC
>JBGASH010000205.1:0-5427 GCA_044229775.1 Bacteroidia bacterium | reverse complement strand
CAACCCTTACTGTTACAGGGCCTCCTTATATTTGTTCAGGACAAACTGCTACCTTAAACGTTTCTGGAGGAATAAATCATAGTTGGTATCAGGTCAATAATATCTTTATTGGCAACGGATCCAGTATTACTATTACCCCAAGTGTTACTACCGCTTATTCTGTTACTGCAACCGATAATACCGGAGCATGCCTTGTAAAGTCTTTTAACTATACGGTTAATGTTGACCAGCCCACCCTTACCATTGGAGCGAGTTCAAACACGATGTGTCTTGCCAATACTGTTACATTAAGTCCTTCGCCTCCATATACTTCTTCCACAACTTATACATGGGATAACGGTGCGAACACCTCCTCCATAGTAGTTAGTCCTACTACTACAACTACATATACTTTAGATATTAATAGTACAGCCTGCGGAACTTCTTCATCTGTTATCACGGTTACCGTTATCCCATTTTATAATCCAACAGTTACAATTATAAGTAGTGCAAGTACACTTTGTGTGAATCAAAGTGTTACTTTAAGTACGAGCGGTTCTAGCGGAGGAACTGGATGCACTTACAAATGGAGTTCAGGAGGTACTGGAAGTTGGATCGGGCCAACAGGATTTACACCCGGTACAGTGAATTATTCAGTGGCCGTTACTTATACAACAGGTTGTAAAGGAACAGCTTCAACATCGGTTACTTGGTATGCTTATCCTTCGTTGACATTAACTTCCCTTCCAAACGTAAACAATATGTGTCCGCCGGGGCAATCAATGACCTTAACTATTAATGGGGCTCCAACATACTCATGGTACAATGGCTCAACAACAAGTTCAATTGTGATAACACCTACCGCCAACTCTACCTATTCTGTTTCTGGTTTCAATTCTACTTGTAAAAGTTCTTTAACAAAAAGCATTGGATTCTACCCTAAACCGATAGCTCCAACATTAGCAACCCAAAATCCTACAACCTGTCCTGGACAAATGAACCTATTGTATGATTTTAGCTTTGGGACAGTTTCGAGCTACAGTTGGAGTACAGGAAGTAATTATGATACAACGTATGTTAATCCATTAACTACAACCATCTATACTTTAAATTTTATAACTTTAGCTTCACCATACTGTGTTGGTACACAAACTATTTCTGCCAATGTTTATTCGCTTATTCCCGTTTCGTTAGGCCTTTCTACTAATTCTACATGTTTAAACTCAAACAATCCTATAATACTAACGCCTTTTCCATCTGGTGGAGTATATACTTCTGGAGCAACATCAAATACGGTGTATCCATATTCTGTAGGTAATAAAACAATAACATATGGCATTACTTTTACTGCAACAGGTTGTTCAAGTTCGGTCTCGCAAACCTATACGGTATTTCCAAGTCAATGTGTTTCGTTAACATCGAATAAGGATACATTATGCATTGGGCAAAACGCCGTTTTATCTTATTCGCCATCTGGCGGAATTTTAACCGGGCCTTTTTTGTCAGGAAATATTTTCACGCCTACCAGCGCAGGTACTTATACTTTTTCTTACGATTACACTAATTCATATGGCTGTATAGGTTCAGATTGTATTTCGCTTTTTGTAAATGTGTGTACAAATATTTTTGAGCAAAACAGCTTTGGAATTTCCCTTTATCCTAACCCATTCTCGAGCGGGTTTACAATTGATAATCCAAATAGCATTGAACTGAATATTACGGTTTATGACATTAATGGGAAAGCGATCTATGCAAATAAGATCAATTCTACTACTGACATTTATTTAGATGACAGCGCTGCTGGTATCTATTTTATTAAAATGGAAGGGGTCAATATTCGTCGATTTTCGAAATTGGTAAAATTATAGTTCCTTAATTTTACTTACTGCCACTTTTTTATCCCGATCTTTATTCCAAAGTTTGCCGTAATTAAAGGATTAGGTCCATGGTCGCGGCTCATAAACGTCATAGTGATGTTTGAAGTTGGATAAATATTGCTGAAAAAACCGGTTGAGGCAAAGGGCTTGAAATTGTAGCCTATCTCGGCCGCTAAACCACTGCGGTGAAAAATACTTTTTTCGGTTCCCATTGCCGATTCAACCGGATGACAAGCATAAGTAGTACTACTGATCTCGTGATGATGACCAAACCCTCCACCCACGTAAAATCCGTTATTGAAATTGTACCTGTAAGTGGCCGTTATTGCTCCCACAACAGTTTTATCCGAAAAATTATAGACCTCCCTACCCCTGATATCAATGCTTGAATTTTTATTTAGAAAAAAACCAAAGGCGCCTCCTACCCCATTTGCCAATGAACGCTGCTGCAAACCACTGCACAACTGGCCTTCTAAATAATACTTATGATAATTGTTCTGACCTTTTACTGTTAAGGCAATTATCATTGCGCATAACACTATACTTTTTTGAGTTTTCATACCGATTTGTTTTTAAAAGTATAGGTGTTGTCATAATAAGCCTTTATACACTATTACGCCTGGGGTTTAAAAGCCGTTGGTTGGGATTTGAGAAAATATGTTAATTTCACCTTTTATAAATACTTAAACCTGATCTAATGCCTGTTATATTACCTGTAAAAGGAGTTTCTCCTCAGTTTGGAAAAAATTGTTTTCTCGCCCCTAATTCCACTATAGTGGGAGATGTGATAATGGGCGACGACTGTAGCATTTGGTTCAACGCGGTGGTACGCGGTGATGTGAACAGCATTCGTATCGGCAATAAAGTGAACATACAAGATGATGCGGTTTTACATTGTACCTATGAAAAAACAAAAGTGCATTTAGGTAATAACGTTTCGGTGGGACATAATGCTATCGTTCACGGATGTAAAGTTCATGATAATGTTTTGATTGGCATGGGTGCCATTGTGATGGATAATTGTGAGATAGGGAGCAACACCATCATTGCCGCCGGTGCTGTTGTAACCGAAGGCACAGAAGTGCCAAGCGGTTGTATCTTTGCCGGCGTGCCCGCTAAAAAAGTAAAAGATATTTCACAGGAACTCATTAGCGGCGAAATAGACCGCATTGCCAACAATTATTTAATGTACAGCGGTTGGTTCAAATGAAAAAGCTTTTACCGCTTCTATTGCTTTTTTCAATTAACTGTTGTAGCCAGACCGTTACCATCAGTTTATGGAAAGATAGTGTAATAGGTGCTATTTACAACAAAGCCACCTCCTCGGTTGCCTACGGTAAAAAGGACGCGAAAGGTTATTATAAAATTTTTGTCTCGGATTCGTTGGGAAATAATGAAAAGCCCCTCACCTTTGCAGGATGGCCCACAGATCGTCACCAATGGGCCGAAGAATGGCACCCCTCCGGAAAATATTTATTTTGTTATATTGAAAAAGCTGAATACGTAAAAGAAAAAGGACATAATCGAAAACCCGTTGACGCTATTCCGGGCTATGGGGCATACACCGATCTTTGGCTGGTAACGCGTGATGGTAAACAGGCTTGGCAATTAACCAATTTACCCAATTCCTATTCAAGTGGCATCATTCATTCGGCCATTAGTGAGGATGGAACCATGTTCGCTTGGAGCGAAAGAATAAGAGCGCCTAAATTCACCAACATGAATTTAGCTGCTGGCGCTTATGTATTCAGAGTAGCAGATTTTACCTTTGATTCTGTTCCCCATTTTAAAAACATTCGCACTTTTCAACCAAAAGGTTTAGAAGCCGCCAATGAATTGGAAGGAATTTCGAATGATAAGACCACTCTTTCATTTTATAGCACCTTTGAAACCAAAAATCTTTTTAATACACCCATATATACCTTGAATATGATAACCGGTGAAATAAAAAAATTAACCACCGAAAGTTTTGCTCAGGCCCCCACTTATACACCTGATGGAAAACATTTTGTTTATATGACCGGTGCCGGCTGCGATATCTTTCCACTTGAAATTCAGGGAGCCGATTGGTGGATCATGGACATAGATGGGAATAATAAGAAAAGGCTAACTTATATGAATAAGAAAAAACACCCGCATTCGGTAAACCATTATCGTTTGGCTGGCTCTATTTCCTTTATGTCTAATAACACTTTTTTAGGTGGAGTAATGACAAAACCGTTAGGTTTGACGGGCTACACTGCTAAAGTGACCTTTAAACTAGAGTAAGACTTAAAGCGGCAAATGCTTTGCACTAATTGTTTTCCCGAAAAAACGCGAAGCCTGTTCATTAAAATTTTCGGGAGTTTCGGTTGTATAAAATTCGATACTTGATCCTTTACTGCATTTGGCATCCATCTCAGGATGGCGTTTTAAATAATCTACCAAACCTTTCGAAACGATCTCTCCCTGAGAAAGAATTGAGATGTTCTGCGGCAAATATTGTTTTATTTTATTAAGCAACAAAGGATAATGCGTACATCCCAGGATCACTGTATCGATCTTAGGTGATTGGTGAAGTAAATTCTTAACATGTCTTTCTACAAAAAAATTGGCCCCTTCGTTATTCATTTCGTTATTCTCTACTAAAGGCACCCACATCGGACAAGCTTCCTGAAACACTTTTGCTTCCGGAAAAAATTTAGCTATTTCTATTGGATAAGACCCCGATGAAACCGTTCCGCTGGTTCCTAAGATCCCAATGTGTTTTGTTTTCGAAAAATTTCCCACCACTTCGGTAGTTGGACGAATAACACCAAGCACCCTGCGTGAAGGATCAATTGCAGGAAGATCTTTTTGCTGAATATTGCGTAAGGCTTTTGCCGAAGCAGTATTACAGGCTAAGATCACCAGGTGGCATCCTTTGTCAAATAAATGTTTTACGCATTCAAGTGTATACTCATACACGGTTTCAAAACTGCGTGTACCATAAGGCGCTCTGGCATTATCACCTAAATATAAATAATCGTATTGCGGTAAAACGGTTGCTATTTCCTTCAAAATAGTTAAGCCACCGTAACCCGAATCAAAAATACCAATAGGTGAATATTTACTTTTATCGCTCATTAAAACCACATATCAAGGCAACCAATGATCTCGTAACGCTGGTTAAGCATATAGCTGCCCTGTTTAAATATCAATTCATCCGATTGCAGTAATCGTCCTTCACAACTTAATCCCACATTCTTAAAAGGTTTATATTCCAAACCAAAAGTACCGCCGTAAATATAATTACCAATATGAAGGTTTCCTGTCAATATCTGGTTAGGGTCAGAAAAGTATTCGCCTCTTCCATAAACAAAGATATTCTTTATAAATTGGTATTTCCCAACTAACAAAAGACTATACATGGTGGCGGTTTGAGTTGTGTCCTTAAGCACTGTGTGGGTTTGAGAGCCATAGTTGGCCTCCAAACCCAAACTAAATTTATTGTACTTGATCGTAGCGTAAAGATCGTGATAGAAGCGCTGATGCTTTGTCTTTACATTATCTAAAGTTTCGTCGCAAGCCATAAAATTATAGGTTACAGAAA
>JBGASH010000204.1:0-5435 GCA_044229775.1 Bacteroidia bacterium | reverse complement strand
TTCTACTACTAAATATGAAATGACTGGTAACAATGGTGGTTCTGCTACTAACGCTACTGGTACTGCTGAAATTAAAGGGAGCAAAAACGGTTCTTGGGGCTTAGATACAGATGGAAAAAACTCTATCTGGGGTCCTGCAGGTTCATTGAAGCTTAACTTATATTTCTAAGAAATAATTGATCTGATTTTAAAAACCCCTTCCGAGCAATCGGAAGGGGTTTTTTATTGGTATTAACTTTCGGTAATATCCAAAGGATCGTATCTTATAAAAAGACAAATAAAGAAAGCATAGAATAATGTCCCTGCCTGGGTTTGTAACATCGATTCCACCAGAAAATTAATAATGATGATCAATGAGAATAAGGTTAAGAAGATATTTCTTTTAAGGAGTCCCAATATCATAGTGCCTAGTGTCATTGCAACAAGCATCAGAAAACCAAATACCCCCAATCCAATAAAAGTTTGAAAATACTGATTATGGGTGTTTAAATTGTGAGCCAAAGCTCCTGTCAATCCATTAGCTTCATATTTTACATGCAAGGCATCATTCGCATCGCCAACACTTGTACCGGCCAAAAAATTCTCTTTCACCAATTCCATGCATTGCTCCCAGATCAAAATTCTTACCCCAGTACTCTCGCCAGTTGTTTTATCAATATTGCCTTCACTTACTACTTTAAAAGAATATATTAATCGCTCAAAAGGTTCAGGAATGATCTTGTAAATAACAAAAAGAAGGATTATCACTCCTGCTAATCCAACCGAAACTTTTTTTAGGTTTATTCTGTTCCTGTATTTGTAACCTATCGCTAATATAGAAGTGATCATAAATGCAATGAGTCCCGCTTTTGAAGCACACAAAAAAATTCCGGCAATAAAGATCACTAAAAACAAAAAGCGAATGGGCGTATTCATTTTATCGCTCCCAAACCAAACGGGATATGCCAGTGCTGTTATTACAATTGCCGTGAGCAAATACATGGAAAAATACCCCGCGTGTATAAAGTAAGAAAAATCGTTATAAAAAAAGTAATTCGATCCTTTCGTAAAATAGATGTAAACTGCTCTTATAACACATGCCAGAAACGCGAACAGAACGCCACTGACAAATGCCCCTAAAATTCGCTTGATGATAACGCCATCCCATTTGAACAAGAATAAAAAATACGGAAAAGCTAAAAAACTCAACTTAACTTCTATAGCAATCAATCCTTCGGGTTTGTTATGAGAAAGTAATCCGCTAATAGCGTGAAAAACAAAAAAGCCTACAAAAAGTAAAAACCATTTATTTTTTAGGCCCTGCAAAAGATCCTGTTTTTGGATACAAAACAAGGAAGCAACGAACCATAAAATAATAATGAGTGATAAATAATTTTGTCCATCCTGCCCAAAAGGCAAAAGAAAGGAAAAAAGAACAGGAAGGTATTGGAAGATCTTATTTGCTATACTTTTCAAGATAATTCAAAAGTAATCAAGTCAAAAGTGAAAAGCAAAAGTTTATCGTTTAGTAAGGTAATGGTAGATGAACTACTCTTACCCATTCATGCTGATCAAAAATTCTTCGTTGGTTTTTGAACGGCGAAGTCGGTCGAGTAAAAACTCCATCGCTTCCTGAGGATTCATATCGCTTAAATGTTTACGCAGTACCCATAAACGAGATAACGATTCTTTATCTATTAATAGATCTTCGCGGCGTGTGGAAGAAGCCAGAAGATCAATAGCCGGATAAACGCGTTTGTTGGAAAGTTTTCTATCCAACTGCAATTCCATATTACCGGTACCTTTAAATTCTTCAAAGATCACCTCATCCATCTTAGAACCGGTTTCGGTTAATGCGGTTGCTAATATCGTTAATGAACCACCGTTCTCAATTTTACGGGCCGCTCCAAAAAACCGTTTCGGTTTGTGCAAAGCGTTAGCATCTACACCACCGGTTAATACTTTACCACTGGCAGGAGATACGGTGTTATAAGCACGCGCCAAACGGGTTATACTATCCAATAAAATAACCACATCGTGCCCGCACTCTACAAGGCGTTTCGATTTTTCTAAAACTATATTGGCGATCTTAACGTGTTTTTCAGCTGGCTCGTCAAAGGTAGAAGATACTACCTCAGCTTTTACGCTGCGCGCCATATCAGTTACCTCTTCCGGACGTTCGTCAATTAAAAGAATGATCAAATAAATTTCGGGGTGGTTATAAGCAATGGCGTTGGCCACTTCTTTCAACAGAACGGTTTTACCCGTTTTTGGTTGAGCCACGATCAATCCACGCTGGCCTTTTCCAATGGGAGAGAACATGTCCATAACACGAGTGCTTAATGACTCTTGAGGATGGCCTGTTAACTTAATTTTTTCGATCGGGAAAAGCGGCGTTAAATAATCAAACACTACTCTATCACGAACAAATGCCGGTTCGCGGCCGTTTATCTGATCTACTTTAATTAATGGGAAATATTTTTCGCCTTCTTTTGGTGGACGAATTCCGCCTCTTACCACATCTCCGGTCTTTAAACCAAATAATTTTATTTGTGATTGCGATACGTAAACATCGTCGGGCGAATTAAGGTAATTGTAATCCGAGCTTCTTAAAAAACCATATCCGTCGGGCATCATTTCCAATACACCTTCCGAAAAAACAATACCATCAAAATTATAATAAACTTTATCCGGCTTTTTTGTATCACCGTTTTCAACCGGTTCAGTGTTTTCGTTTCCTTGCTGCACGGTTTCGTTCTGCGAAACGGTTTCCTCTGTACGCGAAACCTCTGTTTCGGGAGTAACAACAGGCGCCACGTATTCTTCTTCGGCAGGCGTTTCAACCGGAGTGCTTCTCACTTCTTCGTTCATGGGTTCTAACTTCACGATCTTTCTCGGACGTTTTCCGTCGCCATCTTTTTTGCCTGGTACTTTAGCAGCCATATTGATCTTTTTTGAGTTTTTAAAATAAGGGAAGGATAATGATTAACTAAAATTATTGGGTTGTTCTATGTTTTTTAAGGTCTGAGGTAAAAAAAGGCTTAAATCACTAGAGGAATATAAAAAGGATATATTTTTTAAATGGATTAACTATTTTAAGCTTCAAATAACACTATTTACTCTGATTATTTCTACCGCAAGATAATGCGATGTTCAGATTTTCTAATACAATATTAATGAATTAATTTAAAACAACCAAATTAATTTTAAACCGGATTTAGAACGATTTTAGATATCAGAAACGGTTATGAACTTATCGGCTCTAATACCTCTTTCGGTGTTTTGAAGTGTGCAACATTCAATTTTAGGATCATGTTCAAAAAACAATACCCAATCGTTATCAACGGCGGTCTTCAGTATTTTCATTTTTTCATCAATGGTATTTAATGGTCGCATATCATATCCCATCACATACGGAATTGGAAGATGATGTGACGAAGGAATAAGGTCGGCCATATACATGACTGTTGTATTCTTGTATTTAATTACCGGAAGCATCATGGCTTCGGTATGACCATAAACCTCTTTTATTGCAAAGCCGGGAAAGATCTCCTCGCCTTCGCCGGTAAATTTTAACTGTCCGCTTTCCTGTATAGGTAATATGTTCTCTTTTAGAAAGCTTGCTTTTTCGCGCATATTAGGATTAATGGCCCAATTCCAGTGTTTTTCATTACTCCAATACGTGGCATTTTTAAAGGCGGGCTCATAGCCTGTTTTGTCGTTGTTGAATTTTATACTTCCGCCACAATGATCAAAATGCAAGTGGGTTAAGAACACATCGGTAATATCATCAAAACCAAAGCCGTGTTTTTTTAATGACCTTTCTAAAGTATCATCCCCGTGTAAATAATAGTATCCAAAAAATTTATCGCTTTGCTTGTTTCCCATGCCGTTATCCACCAATATTAATCGCTTGCCATCTTCAATCAATAAACAACGGGTGGCCCAACTACACATGTTATTTTCATCGGCCGGATTCAATGTATTCCATAATGTTTTAGGTACCACACCAAACATGGCCCCGCCATCTAATTTAAAATAACCTGCATTTACCGAATAGAGTTTCATAATAGTATTTAAAAATAAATGTAATGAAATTTTGTTTTGCCGCCCTGAAACTCCAAAGTTGGAAAGGGAACTTTGATAAGATTAAGGGTATTGAATAAAGATCTCAAAAATTTTGACCGGGTTTTAATTTTTGAGAAATCAACGTCCAAAGATAAATAATATTGTCGAGACCTTGGTCCTGGTGTTTCTAAATAAGATGGGAAATAAACGTTATCGTTGGTGCGAGCTCCTATCATATTGGCGGCACCATATCCGAAAGAAACCGCTAACCACCGGGGTAGTTTATCGTTTTTACAAAAAGTGAACGGACTCACGCTTAACCAATAGGTTTGTGAATTATAATCTTTGATGAATTCCTGAGCCAGATTACTGCCTAAAAGATCGGGATTATACCGACTCATGGTTCCGGGAAAAAAAGAGAACTTCAAATTAACACGTTGCTCATTCCAAAGTGCGTATTGCGATATGGATGCAGCTGTTCCCAAACCGTTAGCGGCCATATCTCCCCACGAAAAGCCCCAACCGCTACTAAAACCATCCATTAATTCAACCACGGTCATGTATCCTAAACCAATTGTACCGCCTATCCACATTTGTTTTTTCTTACTAAAACCGGCCCATTTAAAGGAATTAATCATCATTCGCGAAGCCTGAAAGTTAGTGTAGGCATGCCCGCATTTGTCCATACCATACCATTCGGCGTTATCGTTAAATGTATGAAAAGAACCGGTACTGTAGTGCTGAAACCAAACATAATTGAGGTATAAAAGTGTGCCGCCGCCAATAACGGATGTTCCGGTAATTAATAAGATCTTTCGTTTTTTAAAATTCGGTAAGCTGTCAGGCACCGATGTGTTTTGTGCCAAAGAACTCAGACAAATTAAAAGCGCTGCGATCAGGAAAACATATTTTGAAGTAGCTTTCAATTTCAAAATATGAAATTACGAAATAAACCTTTAATCCAGATCATTCACCTCGATCAGATCCTGCATTTCGGCAGTGGTGAGCTTCCTTTTAATTTTTTTCTCCTGAATTAAGATGTTATTGTTGCCAGGATTGATGTTATTGTCACCCGGATCAATGGTATTATTGAGATCGATCGCCTCCTGAATATTTTGATTATTATATGATGATTTTGTTTTTCCCAAGCGTAACACCAAACCAAAGTTGGCAAAAAGTGTGGAGGCCGGATTATTCATGTAAAAAAATCCAAGTGGTTTCACCTTATCAGTATTAAAGGTATTAGAATAGAATGCTATATAATTGCGGGTACTAAATCCGGCTGAACCGTAAAAACTTAACCATTTGGTCGCCCTTACATCAACGCGTAAACCCGATAAAACCTCGTAACGCCCAAAGAAAATATTTTTATCGGGATTTTTATAATA
>JBGASH010000203.1:0-5987 GCA_044229775.1 Bacteroidia bacterium | reverse complement strand
AAAAAGTGTGGCAACCGATTTGTATTGCGGTGCCATCAAAAAAGAAATGGCTATAGAAACTACTAACGCCAAGCTAACCGATAACAAAATGGGTTTACGCCATTTTATGATCTTAATTAATAATTGTTCGGATGTATTGATGTCGTCCTTGTTCACTATTTATATTTTAAAAACCTGAATACTGATTTAATATTTAGCATGCCAGTAACAAACGCCCAAAAACCCGATAAAACAACCATAATAGCAAAATTAAAGCGCCAGTCTTTGGTCATATTTAGGGTAAAGTAATTTATAAAAGCAACCCCAAATATAAACAAAAACAAGGCAATTAATAAGCGAGAATTTACTTTGAATTTAAATATTTTTTTAGCAATAAATACCTGCGCCATAGCGGTTAAGAACTGGGTAATAAGGCTGGCAATAGCGCTTCCCATAGCCTTGTAATGGGGTATAAGGATGATGTTGAGGAGTACATTCACCAATATGCCACAAACCGCCATAATATTGAATTGTTTCAGGTTTCCATTAGCCGTAAGAAGGGTACCAAAAATATAACCCACCGATTGCGCCGTAAAACAAAACATCAGTATCCTGAAAACGACTGCCGAATCGGTAATGCCGCGATTAATGAGTGATACGAGTTCGTTGCTGTAAAAAGAGCAGCCAATCGATACCAAAAGAGCAGGGGTAATGATCAAAGTAAAAGATAGCTTTACCAACTGCTGAACATCCTCTTTGTATTCGATCATCCGGCTAAAAATAGGAAGTAATTGTATAGCGAATAAATAGGCGATCATGTTAGCTGCATCCAACAAACGGAAGGCCTTGGCGTAAATTCCGGCCTGTGTAGCACCGGTATTGATCATACTTAACTCGGCATCATCAATGATAATTTTAATGCCGGCATGTTCGTATAATTTGGGAATGGATCTTACCTTATCAATTATCGCGCTTAAATAAAAATTCTTTTCTGGTAAGATGCGTTCAATCAAAACCGCATCCAAACGATTGTAAAATGTCATTAATAGGACTAAGATGGCAAAAGGAAAACTTTTTTTAAGGATCATCATGTTGAAGGCCATGTTCCACTTGAGTTTAAAGGTGTGAGTTTCCTTTAATACTATCCAAAACGCGATCAAAGCCGTTAAACCATATCCCAACGTTTGAGCGTAAACAAAATTCATTATGTCAACGTTGATGCCAAACCAATTAAAGATCAATCCCACACAGATCCCGATCATAATGATGCGATCTAGTACGGATACAATGCTATCCGTTTTGAATAAATGAAGTCCTAGTAAGTTTGATCGTAGATATAGGATAAAACTGATGAAGAATTGGTTTAACGCTAAAATGAAGAGGAGCTTCATGTATCTGAAATCATAACCAATAATAACCGCTAAAAGCATCGTTACTACCATGTACAAAAATCCGAGAAAGAATTTTAAAGAAAGGAGGCTGCTAAAATGTTTACTAAGCAGATGATTATTCTGCGCAATGTTCTTGTTATTGAAATTGGTGATGCCGAAATCGAGTAAGATGCTTAGTAAAAATGAAAAATTGAAGAGTGTGAAATATTCGCCATAATTAGCATTCCCCACCACGTTTTGAACTTTGGGTTCTACACCAATGATCCAAAACGGCTTAATTAATAAGTTTAAAATTATTAAAATAGCAAGGTTAATTATGAACTTTCTTTGCTGCATTTTTACAGAACGGTAAAGATAGCTTTTTTTTACCGTGAATTGCATATTTTTGATAGCTTTGCGGTGTGCAAATTATTGTTAATACCCGCCTCTTATTGAAGAACCGTCTCGAAGGAATTGGCTGGTTCTCTTATCAAACACTCAAACGCATTACTCAAGCCAATAAAAAAGACCATTTTGTTTTTTTATTTGACAGGATGTTTGATGAAGAATTTTTGTTTGGCGATAACGTTACCCCAATGATACTTTCGCCACAGGCACGCCATCCTTTTTTATATTATTTATGGTTCGAATTTTCGGTGAAAAGCACACTCAATAAAATGGATCCCGATCTGTTTTTGTCGCCCGATGGATTTCTTAGTTTAGGCGCCAAATGCAAGCAGTTGCCGGTAATTCACGACATCAATTTCTTACACAACCCAAAAGATCTTAAACCGCTTACGGCAAGATATTATAATCATTTCTTTCCAAAATTCGCGCAAAAAGCAACGCGCATTGCTACGGTTTCCGAATATAGCAAGAACGATATCGCCACCAATACAAAATAAATGCGATAAGATCGATGTGGTTTATAATGGCATAAATCCTTCGTTCAATCCAATTGATGAGTTAAAAAAACAACAAACAAAGAACCGTTTTTCGAAAGGGAAAGATTATTTTTTATTTGTGGGAGCGTTGCATCCCCGTAAAAACGTATCACGTTTGATACAGGCATTCGACGGATTTAAAAAGGAAACCAATTCAGATATGAAATTGCTTTTGGTGGGTCCACAGTTTTGGGGATTGAACGAAATTTACCGGACGGTTGACTCTACTTCTTGCAAAGACGATATTTTGTTTTTAGGACGGCTTCGTGACGATGATCTGGCTTATGTAATGGCTTCGGCTATGGCGCTCACCTTTGTGCCTTACTATGAAGGCTTCGGAATTCCAATGGTAGAAGCGGATGCAAAGCGAAACGCCAATCATTGCCAGTAACGCCACTTGCATTCCCGAAATAGCAGGCGATGCCGCTTTATTCGTAAATCCTTACGAAATAAGCGAAATAAAAAATGCCATGGTTAACATTTGGCGACGTTAATTTAAGAAACGACCTTGTAGCAAAAGGTAAGAAGCGAAAAGATAATTATTCGTGGGATAAGTCGGCCAATTTATTATGGAATTCGATTGAGAAAGCCGTAAAATGATCTTATTTATTTTTCTCGTGGTGTAATTTTGCCAGCAATTCGGGCAATTGTTTTGCGGCAAATATTTCCCGCATTTTTTCCCTTGCATCGTAAGCCGGAGTACCAAAATATGTGACGCCTGCCTTCATGTTCTCTCCAACTCCCGATTGCGCCAGAATGGTACAGCCATCCTCAATGGTTAATCCGCTCGATACACCAACTTGTCCCCACATGGTTACTTTATTTCCAATAGTGCAAGCGCCCGCAATGGCAATACCGGCCGCAAACAAACACATTTCGCCAATAACCACGTCGTGTGCAATATGTACCATGTTATCAATTATGGTTCCTTTACCTATGATGGTATCGGCCGTTACACCTTTGTCGAATGTGCAAGAGGCACCGATATGAACATTATCTTTTATGATAACCCTACCAACCGATTGTAACTGCTCAAAATGATCGGCGCGTTTTTTAAAATAAAAGGCATCCGAACCAATTACCGTGTTAGCGTGTATCACTACGTTATTGCCAATCTCACAATTATCGTAAATAACCACGTTAGGATGTAACACGCAGTTGTTTCCTATCACCACATTTTTCCCAATATAACAACCCGGCATAACGGTATTACCTGTTCCCATTTTGGCGGTAGGACTAATACTCACATTAGAATAGGAGAGGGGTTGAAAATGGCGGGTTAAAGTATTAAAGGCGGTAAAGGGTTCTTCACAAATTATAAGGGCTTTTCCATCCGGACAAGGCACTTCTTTGTTAATGATAATAGTGGTGGCAGCGCTGTTAAGGGCCTTGTCGTAATATTTTGGGTGATCAACAAAAACCACATCGCCCTTTTCAACCCGATGGATCTCGTTGAAACCCGTTATGAGATGCGTGTCACTTCCAATGTATTTCGCTTGAATGATTTTTGCGATCTCTTTTAGTTGTGTAGGACTAATTTTCATAAAGACCGTTACAAATTTACTTCGTCATCGTAATTGGCGCTAGTGCCGTAACCTAAGCGTTTACCGGTACGCAGGCTTATGCTACTTGTTTTTTCCTGAATTTCATTTACGGTTACCTCTTTCATTGAATCGAAAGGAGGGGTGTATAGATCAAAAGCGATAACAAAAACAATAAGATCGTGGATCACTTCTTTTAATTTTTCTTTGGTAAGCGGTTCGGTAGAGAATGTGTTATGTTTTAAACCCAATGGCGCTTTTGCTTCTATAAAAAATTTCATTTCGCGGTTCACAAAAATGCGGGCTATTAAATAGCCTACATCGTTTAAACGGTTAAACTTAAAAGAGTCGGCTAAGAAATTGTAAACGTTTATTAATCCGCAATAGGAGTTGAATTCATTCTGTTTAATATACCCGGTTTTAAACATAGGGTGTGTTTTTTCGAATTCAAACACGTTGGTATGCATAAAAAGTTCGAGCATATCTCCTGCTACTTTTAGCTGCATGGCGTGTTGATTGATGTCGTAAAAACCCAACGAAACCCTTTTATCTACTTTTTCTACTTCACTTTTAAGATCATTGGCCACCTCGTGACAAATTTCGCGCATCATTTCAAAAACAGCTGTAGTGTTTTTAAATACGTCCTGCTTCATCGCCGATTTTTCGGTAAGCAGTTTTACAATTTCTTGTTTTTGATCCGGTGTTTTGGCCATTTGTAACTATAAATATAATTAATATGCTCGTGCAAACAAAACGCGCTGGGTACTTGGTTTACCGCTATAAATACATTTTCCGTCTTCTTTAGGATTATTTAACGGAATACAGCGAATGGTTGCTTTTGTTTCTTCCTTGATCTTTTCTTCGGTTTCAGGAGTGCCGTCCCAATGCGCACTAATGAAACCTCCTTTTCCGTCGAGTAATTTTTTAAACTCGTCGTACGAATCGGCTTTAACCGTTAATTCCTGAGTACGTTTTAAGGCTTTGTTAAATAAATTGCTTTGAATATCGGTTAAAAGTTTTTCAATATGGTTCTCAATTCCCGCAAGTGGAACGGTTTCTTTGGTGAGTTCATCGCGGCGTGCAACTTCCACCACTGAATTGGCCAGATCGCGTTCGCCAATGGCAACGCGAACCGGAATACCTTTTAATTCGTATTCGGCAAATTTCCATCCGGGGCGCTGACTATCTCTATCGTCATACTTAACGCCAATGCCTTTTGCTTTAAGTTTAGCTACAAGATCTAGGGCAACTGCCGAAACTTTTTTTAATCCTTCTTCGCCCTTGTATATTGGTACGATCACAACCTGTGTAGTAGCTAATTTGGGAGGTATCACCAAACCGTTATCATCGCTGTGCGACATTACCAATGCGCCCATTAAACGGGTAGAAACGCCCCAGGAAGTAGCCCAAACATATTCTAGCGGACCTTCTTTAGTGGCAAATTTAACATCAAATGCTTTGGCGAAGTTTTGTCCTAAGAAATGAGAGGTGCCACATTGTAATGCCTTACCATCCTGCATCAATGCTTCGATACAATAGGTATCAAGCGCTCCGGCAAATCGTTCGTTAGGGGTTTTAACTCCTTTTATAACCGGAACGGCCATCCAATTTTCAACAAAGTCGGCGTATACATCCAACATTTGTTTTGTTTCAGCTATAGCTTCATCAGCGGTAGCGTGCGCGGTATGTCCTTCCTGCCATAAAAATTCGGCTGTGCGTAAAAACAAACGGGTTCGCATTTCCCATCGCACGACGTTGGCCCATTGATTAATTAAAATAGGAAGATCGCGATAACTTTGTATCCATCCTTTATAGGTATTCCAAATGATCGTTTCAGAAGTAGGACGAACAATTAATTCTTCTTCTAATTTGGCGCCCTCATCCACAACGATGCCTTTATCTGAATTTTTTAAGCGGTAATGTGTAACCACCGCACATTCTTTAGCAAAACCATCAACGTGAGAGGCTTCTTTACTGAAAAATGATTTGTGAATGAACAAAGGGAAATACGCGTTAACGTGCCCGGTGTCTTTGAACATTTTATCTAAAGCACGTTGCATATTTTCCCAAATGCCATAACCGTGCGGCTTAATAACCATACATCCGCGCACAGCGCTATGGTCGGCCAGGTCGGCTTTAACCACCACGTCGTT
>JBGASH010000202.1:0-5466 GCA_044229775.1 Bacteroidia bacterium | reverse complement strand
TAAACACAAAAAAATCTGGTCAGGCCGATATTACCGAAGCGCAAAAACTGAACGATGAAGCTCAGGCAGCCTTCAAACAAGCCTTGGCTATTCGCGATGAGGCCAATAACCAAACCAATACGGCGGCAAAACTTGGAACTATCAATAATGCCGAAGAAAAAGAACATGAAGCGTTGATCAAGCAAAAACAAGCGGTTGATCTTTTAATGAAAGCTAACAAAGATTTTGCTTTAAAAACACCGGAAGAGAACAAGGGTACTGTTACAGTCTCTAAAGAAAACCTCAATAAAATTAAAGAACTGTACAATAAACTTAACGACGAAAAGATCGCCGCTTACATGGCTTTGAGCAAGGCCAATCAAAATCAAACCAAGCTGGAATCTGCCAAACTAAACAAGAATCCGGCAATTAAAAATAACACCAATGCAGCGGCGGTAGAATTTAAAAAACAAGGTGAAGATCTGAATAAAGAAGCGTTGGCGCTTATAAGCAAATCGCTTACCGAGCCCGATCCGGCCGAGAAACAGTTCTTATTACAGCAAGCAAATCAAAAAGAAGTTGAGGCCATTAACGCTTTTAATAAGTCCAATGAGGCTTTAAGTAATACTACAATTGCCGTTAACACAAATACCAATACAGGTAACGGAAATAATATTGCCGTTAACACCAATACAACAACAGGCAACGAAAACAATACCGCCGTTAATACAAATTCAACAACCGGTAATGAAAATAATACCGCTGTGAATACGAATACAACCTCAGGTAACGAAAACAACACAGCGGTAAACACCAAGACAGCGGGGAATGAAAACAACAATACGGTAGCTTCAAATACTAATGCCGCTGCTTCAAATACCGCTACCGGTAACGAAAACAATACCGCTGTTAACACCAAAACAGCCGGAAATGAAAACAATAACGCTGTAGCTTCAAATACGAATGCTGCTACTTCAAATACTACAACCGGTAACCAAAACAATAGCACTGCTAACTCTTTGAAGAAATATGAGAACGTTAGCGATACTACTCTGAAGTCGACATTGGTTTATCTCGATAAACCTTTAATCCTTAAAAGTACCGATGCCAATACTTTAAAAAATAATTCGATCGCCACCTTGAAGAACCTGGCAGAAGAACAAACAAAAGTGGAAAACGAAATGAAGAAAGCTCCTGATTCAAATCCAAGATCTGAAGCAGATGTGAAGAACGACATTAATCAAACTTACGCCACAGCGGATGCCGATTGTAAACAAGCTTCTGATCTAAGAAAGGAAGCAGCTACAAAAGAAGGGGAAGAAAAAGATAAATTATATGCTCAAGCTAAGGCTTTAGAAGGGAAGTGTACTACTGGAAAATTGAAAGCGGTAGAACTTCAAAAGAACCTTAATGAGGCGCAATATAATAGCGTAAACGATGCTATCACAAATTATTTAGAGAAGGCCAAAGGTAAAAGCGATCCCGAAATTCAACAAGCCAACGACCTCATTGCGCAAATCAATAATTTAAAGAAACAGGCCACAGCTATGCGTGTTGAGGCCGCTACATTAACCAGCGATGCCGCTAAATTAGGAGAATACAGTAATGCCGAAGAAAAGGAAGCTGAATTAGCTATGAAACAACTGGAAGTGATCAATCTTTTAAAGAAATACGATGAAACATACGTTCAAAAAGAAGTAGTTGTTAGTGGTGGTCCTTCTGAAGAACTGAAACAAAAAAACAGCAACCTCAATCAAAAAGAGATTGCCGAACTTGAAAATATCAATAAGGCATTTGTGATGGAATACGAATACGGTCTGACAAAACTACCGACTAATTTAACACCTGCTCAAAAAACGGCTAAAACAAATGCGGATAATTTGATAGCCGAATCAAAGAACCTTGTAACTCTTGCTGGCCAAAACGCTGATCTGAGATTAAAGAAGGAGCTATTAGCGAAAGCGTCTAAAGCCGGACAAGATGCAGCTTTCAACATGAGCAAGATCCCAACCGGTAATGCGGTAGCAAATAACAATAATCGGAACAGAAATAATAACAACACAACCGGTAATAATAATACCAATAATACCAACCGGAATAACAACACAACCGGCAATAATAATGCAACTAACACCAATACAGTAGCCACTAACAATAACAATAGAAATAATAATCGCAACAATAATAATACCACTAATACCAATACTGTAGCTACTAATAATACTAACAACAGAAATAATAACCGTAACAATAATACTACCAACACTAATACGGTAGCCACTAATAATACCAACAGAAATAATAATCGCAATAACAATAATACCAACAACAACACGGCGGTAACGGTAATTAAAGTAGAAGGGTTAGAAGTTAAGAATAACAACGCCTATAGCGCTGAAAAACCAATTCCAATTGATGAAAAAATTCCGGATGGTCTTGTTTTCAGAGTTCAGATAGGCGCGTTTAAAACAGCTTTACCTAATGGCACGTTTAAAGGATTATCTCCGGTTAACGCTCAAACCACTCCAAATGGTTACATCCGTTACACCGCCGGAAATTTCGAGAAGTTTGAAATTGCCAACGCGGTAAAAAATGATCTTAGAAGTTTAGGTTACAAAGATGCCTTTGTGGTTGGTTTTTATGATGGCAAACGCATTACGGTTGCCGAAGCGGTTGACATTTTAGAAAAACAAGGCAAAACAATTGACCTTGCCAGTAATACTTCTGCCGGATTAAAAAATTCAAATATTCCAAGGAATACTGCGGTTCCTGTGGCAACAACGGCTATTGCACCAACAGATGTTGTAGTTGTAACAAAAGAGCTTGAGAAAATAAATGGTTTATTGTTTACCATACAGATTGGTGTATATTCTAAACAGGTGAGCAAATCTTTATTGTATAGTTTAACGCCAATTTACACCGAAAAATTACCAACCGGATTATACCGTTACACAGCCGGTATTTACAATCAGCCATCGCGCTTGTTAGACGATAGAACCCGCGTAGTAAGTTTAGGGATCAAAGACGCGTTCATATCGGCCTATTATAATGGTAAGCGTGTACCTTATGCCGACGGAAAAAAACTGAAGGAAGACAGCGTAAATTTAAAATTGGAACCCGAAAATCCAATTGTTTTCCCTGAAGGAAATGTAAATCCTAATCCTGCTGATAATACACCTGTAAATTCGCCAACGGTTCAGCCATTCAGTAACGGTGTTACAAACGCTCCTGCCGCTACACCTGAAAACGGAATTAAAGAAGGTGAAGATGGTGTTTCATTCAAAGTTCAAATTGGTGCTTTCCGTAATCAGGTGCCTAATGAAGTGGCCGCCAAATTCTCAAACATTAAAACATGGCCCGTAGCCAATAAAATAATTAACGGACTTTATCTTTACACAATAGGGAACTTTGTAGATGCTAAATCGGCAAAAGCGTTAAAGGATGAAGCGGTTTCATTGGGAATTACTGACGCTTTCATTACGGTGTACAAAGATGGCAAAAAGGTTTATGGAGCCGAGGCTTCTGATTATCTTAATAAATAATTTATCTCAAATTATGTTTTAAGGTCTGTCCCTTTACTTCCAACTCGATCGAATTTTCATTTCCGTTTAATTTTGATAGATCCAGAAGATAATATTTGGTGTTATCAATTGTGCCATCAACCAGATTTTCGTTCTTAGAATTTAGAACTTTGAACTTGATCTGACCAAGATTTTTGCCCACAATAGATAAACTGTATTTACCCGCACTTACAGGGAGCAACGTAATGGTGCCACAATCATCTTTCAATTCTTTGTTATTGTAAACGTACTTTACCTTCTTTTTAAGGTCGGTCGAATATAAATTATTGTTTTCTATGGTTTGAGGCGTTTGCCCGAACCGGTTAAAATTGTTTTTCTTTGATGGGATACTGTCTTCACCACTCCAAACCCTTACGTAATCTACCATAAATTCATTAGGCCATTTTGTGCTTTCGTCAGGTCCCGGACTAAATGGTCCGCCGGTTTTTGCAACTGAAGTATTAAGAATAAGATATTGAAATGTTTTAAAATCGCCTTTAAAATAAGCCATAGGTTCGCCATTGATATAAAACTTCACATACCCATCCTGCCATTCGCCAGAAACGATATTCCAATCATTAGCAAGGTTAGCATTTGCCGGAACCCATGCGCCCCAATTCTTTTGAAGATTAAGAAAACCACCTTTGTAATCTTCGCAACCATTTGGACAATGTACATCAACGTGCATCTGGTTTTCTCTTTCACCTTTTAACTCAAAAAAATCAATTTCTTCATTTGGTTCTCCCCCGTAAAGCCAAAATGCCGGCCAAATGCCTTTATTGTCGGTAGATTTAAAGCGCGCTTCAAACATACCGTATTTGTATTTTCGTTTTGAGGTGATCAATCCACAGGTGTAATCCACTTCAAACTGGTTATCTTCAACTTTTTTTCCACTTTTCTTCAAATAGTTCTTATCGATCTCTCCTTCGGTAATGTGAAATTTTCGTTTTTCTTTTTTTGCCACAAACACTACCTTTCCGTCTTTTTGGTAAACGTTCTCATTGGCAAAATACAGGTCCTGCGACATGGTAAAATTTCCCCAGGGTAAGCCCAAACGCCAGTCAGTTTCGTTAAGCTGAGGTGCGTTAAACTCATCGCCATCCTGATAGAACCATTTTTTATTGGAAGTATTGAATATCTGCCACATTACTTGTGACGGGATCGCAATGGGAAAAAGCAATAAAAAAAGCAATTTTTTCATGGTTGTTTTAATTTATACAATTTTACAGGTTCTTTATCGAAAATCAAAGAATCCAAAAACGGTTTGATCTCTTCGATCGTTTCGATCTTATTATCGGAAATCAGGTAGGTGGCACCCTGGCTCCTTCGTTCAGATACTTCTTTTGCGTTCAATTTTTTTTCTTTATAACTCCAGCCCTTTCTATGCAGATGATATAATACAATACTTCGTGATTCATCATTGTCAATGATCAATTTAGCGTTAACCGGAATTAGATCTTGAAGGTCTTTTTTATAGAAAAGATATTCTTTGGTGAAACCAGGAACATATTTATTCCATCGGGTGTTGCAGCGTAAATAAGCTGTAATAGGTGACAGAATGAATGCCAATACGAGTAAAGCGTTCTTTAATCTTGTGGGCGAATCAAGAGCTGTTTTAGCCCCCTTTGAAATAATAATGAACAAAATTGGAATAAAAGGGAAGAGGTAGTAATCATGTACCTTGTTGATCATGTTAATCTCATAAAAAAAATAAACAACACAAAGGCATGAAATGAAAAGGAAAGAAAGATGTAGTTCGTTAGCGAGCTTTAGTTTTTTTAATGAATAATAAAGGCCAATGAGGAAGATGGGAAAAGTGGCGTAATTAATAAGCAACTCGGGCAAACTTGAAAATAAATTGAATTGAAGAATGTCAAAAAAATCAAGAAAGGTTAAATTATTTTCGAAGATGCCTAATGTTACGCCA
>JBGASH010000201.1:0-5822 GCA_044229775.1 Bacteroidia bacterium | reverse complement strand
TAATCAACAATGGTCAATAAAATAGAACCTTCTCGTTTCTGATTATTACAAACAACACCGGTATAATTTATCTTTAAAATACCATTGGCGATATTGCTGGCATCAAGTGTAGCGCCGCAGGTATTTGAAAAATTTAGAACTGCAGGATAACTTGGTGTGGTGCCTTTCCCTGTCAAAGCAGGATAGTCTCCAATAGCAACGTTAGCATCGTTCACTGCTGCATCGGCATGACTTTGCACAGTTTGGTTGTCTTGGGAGGTAGAAGCATCTTCGTTTTTAGCAGCTTGCTTCTTCTTACAACCGGTTAAGGCCAAAGAAGCAGTTAGTAATATGGCTGCGAATAAATAGAGAATGGATTTTGTTTTCATAGTTATTTTTTAGGGTTTGCTTGGTTTGACGTAAGGTCTCAGTAAAGGTTTAAAACTGTAAATTATATTTTATTTATCGTAAATATTTGTTTTTCAGATTGTTAAACAGACAGGGTTTTGTTTCCTTTTTCTATTGAACGATAAAATTACAAATTTTCACTGTATTTCCCTCGGCTTTAACTTTTGATTAGTTGATTATTATTATGTACATTTGTCACCCTATTTATAATTAAAAAAGAAGAATAACATGTATTTGACGTCAGAAATAAAAAAGAGTATTTTCAAAAAGCACGGTGGAAGCGAAAAAAATACCGGTAGTGCTGAATCGCAAGTTGCATTATTTACACAACGCATCGATCATTTAACGGAACATTTAAAAACCAATAAAAAAGACTTCGGAACACAGCGTGCTCTTTTAAATTTAGTTGGTAAGCGCCGTGCTTTGTTGGATTATTTGAAACACACAGAAATTAATCGCTATCGTGCGATCATCAAAACTTTAGACATCCGTAAGTAATTTTTTACACGGATCAATTTTATAGGCGGGGCATTTCGGATATTTTTCGAAATGCCTTTCTTTTTAACAGGATAAAATAAAAAATAAATATAAATCAGTCGCGAAAACGTCGCGGCACAAAACAAAAACAAGATGCCACAATTAGGAACACAACATTCGTTTGATTTAGGAGATGGACGAATTGTAACATTAGAGACCGGTAAATTAGCCAAGCAGGCTGATGGGGCCGTTGTAGTAAAATTAGGAGACACCATGATCCTCGCTACCATTGTAAGTAACAGAGAAGCAAAAGAAGGTGTTGATTTTTTACCCTTAACAGTAGATTACCAGGAAAAATACGCGGCATCGGGCCGTTTTCCGGGAGGATTTTTCAGACGCGAAGCAAAGTTATCCGATTACGAAGTTTTAATTAGCCGTATCGTTGACAGAGCAATGCGTCCGTTGTTCCCTGAAGATTATCACGCCGACACGCAATTGATGTTATCCTTAATTTCTTCCGATCGCAAAACAATGCCGGATGCATTAGTAGGATTGGCTGCATCAGCTGCGGTTGCCGTATCAGATATTCCATTTAACGGACCCATCTCTGAAGTAAGAGTTGGAAAAATAGATGGAAAATTAGTGCTTAATCCTGATGTTGACCAGTTAGCACTTTCTTCAATCGATATGATCGTTGCTGCTTCAGCAAAGGACATTGTAATGGTGGAAGGCGAAATGAATGAGATCAGTGAAGCAGAAATGCTGGAAGCCATAAAATTTGCACATGCTGCCATTAAAGTTCAGATCAATGCCATCAACGAATTTGCTAAAAAAGCGGGCTTAAAACCAAAGCGTGAATATAATCACGAAACCAATGATGCCGAGCTGAAAGAAAAAGTGAGTAAAGCAACATTTGATAAGGTTTATGAAGTGGCTAAAAAAGGAAATCCCAATAAGAACGAAAGAAAAGAAGCCTTTAAAGCAATTTTAGAAGAATACAAAAAACAATTCAGTGAAGAAGAATTAGCGGAAAAGGAAGGATTGATAAACAAATATTATCACGAGGTAGAATATCATGCCGTTAGAAAGGCAACGTTGGATACCAAAACCCGTTTGGACGGTCGTAAGACCGATCAGATCCGTCCGATATGGAGCGAAGTTGGGTATTTGCCAGCTGCACATGGAAGTGCTGTTTTTACAAGAGGTGAAACACAGTCGTTAACAACAGTGACATTGGGTACTCCAAAAGATGCTATGAAACTCGATGATGCATTTATTACCGGCGAAGCTCGTTTTATTTTGCATTATAACTTCCCTGGTTTTTCAACCGGTGAGGCAAACCAAACCGTGGCGTTGGACGCAGAGAAGTAGGTCACGGTAATTTAGCTTTACGTGCGCTTAAAAAAGTGGTGCCGGTTGATTCGGGTTATACCATTCGTATTGTTTCCGATATTTTAGAAAGTAATGGTTCGTCCAGTATGGCAACCGTTTGCGCCGGTACTTTAGCAATGATGGACGCCGGTATTAAGATCACTAAACCGGTTTCAGGCATTGCTATGGGATTAATCACTGATGATAAAAATAATTATGCGGTGTTGTCCGATATTTTAGGAGACGAAGATCACTTAGGTGATATGGATTTTAAAGTGTGCGGTACAAAAGATGGAATTACTGCCGTGCAAATGGATCTTAAAGTAAATGGTTTGCCATTTGAAGTAATGGAGCAGGCGTTGAACCAGGCTAAAGCAGGTCGCTTACATATTATGGGCGAAATGATGAAAACTATTTCTGCACCAAATGCCGATTACAAACCACACGCGCCACGCTTTATCAAATTTGAAGTAGATGCCGAATTCATTGGAGCAATTATTGGTCCAGGTGGAAAAGTGATCCAGGAAATTCAAAAAACTACAGGTGCTAGCATTTCCATAACCGAAGAAGGCAAGAAAGGTATTGTGGAGATCTTTGCTGAGAATTTAGATAACATTAATGCCGCCAAAACGCGCATTAAAGGAATTGTTGCAGTACCGGAAGAAGGTGAAATTTACGACGCAGTGGTTAAAACCATTATGCCTTATGGTGCGTTCGTTGAATTTTTACCGGGTAAAGACGGCTTGTTGCATATAAGTGAAGTAGATTGGAAGCGATTAGATTCGTTAGACGGTGTTTTGAAAGAAGGCGATAAGATCCAGGTTAAATTCATGGGCAACGACCCTAAGACAAAAAAATACAAATTGTCAAGAAAAGTGTTGTTACCAAAACCTGAAAAGACAGAATAATTAAAATAAGTTTTTTTCAAATATATAAGGCGATCCATTATGGGTCGCCTTTATTGTTTTATAGAAGGTAAGAAAACAGCTCAAAATTCGTCAGATAAAACTATATGTTCGTCTTTAAAATCAATGACCTTATCTAAACCAATCTCAAAAACAAAGCTTATTAACAGCCTTATTAACAATACTTTACGAATCAATAAATTGAGTGAATATTCATTAAAAATGAGTGAATTTTTTCGATATCCTTTGAGCTATCATTAACTTTGAGACTAATATCACTTTACACACTATTCACACATGAGACCATCTTCAGTTTTACGCAACTTAAGTCTTGCTTTATTGGTAAGCACAATTTCTGTATTAAAAGCCGATTGGAACAAACACAATCCATTTGAGCAAAAAGTTTTTATTGAGAATAAAGGACAGTTCGATGATAAAGACGATCTACCGGGTTCTAATATCCGTTATGTTATTGAGAATGGCGGAAGAATGTTCTTTACACCTGCCGGCGTTACTTACCAAATGGCGATCCTTGAGGATAAGGAAGACATAGAAGGCAAAAAACAAGAGGAAAGAATGAAAGTGGATTATTCTTATATCCACATGATGTGGGTTGGCTCGAACCCCTTAGTACAAATAGTAGCCGAAGATAAAGTTTCCGATTACTATACCTACCCATCCAGGACAAAAAGAAACGGTACTATCATTGCCGACGCTTTCAAAAAGATCACCTATAAAAATTTGTATCCGAATATTGATGTGGTTTACGAATTTCATCCAAAGGATGGTATAAAATATACTTTGATCCTGCATCCTGGCGCCAATCCCGCCGATGTTAAGATGAAATACGTTTCTACAAAGAAAGTTTTTGCAGATGATCAGGGAAACATCCATTTAAAAAGTATCAAGGGCGATATCATCGACCATGCTCCGGTTACATTTTATCAAGACGATAAAAAACCAATTGCTTCTTCTTTCTCTTTAAGTAAAACAGATGTAGTGACCTTCAATTTAGAAAATTATGATAATACTAAAACAGTAGTGATCGATCCGTGGACCACTAACCCTGGCTTCATTGGTTTGAACAGAGCGTACAATATTTGTAAGGATGCAGCCGGAAATTTATATTCAACCGGTGGTGTTAACCCGTTCTATCTTAAAAAATTCAGTCCGGTTGGAGTGCTAATCTGGACCTTCACCTTACCTAACGGTCAAAACTGGAGCATTGATAATGTAGTTGACCAGCTACCACAGCGATTCTTACATTTGTTATGGCGCATGGTCAGGCAATATCGATTCTAAAGTAAATACGGCCGGTGTTATCGTTTTCAATAATACCGCCGCACAAAATGGTAGTAACAATACGTTTGGGCATGAGTTAGTTTTTTTAACTGTAAACCGGTATTTTATACGGCGCAGGTTTTTTAGACCTAATACCAGCGTTTGGCAAATGAATAAAACAACCGGTATGCAAAGTGCCTGGGTAAATGCCAACCCGGCACTTACCATCGAAGTACGCTCTATGGAAACAGATATTAATGGCGACGTTTATTTAATGTCGGTACCATTAGGAAGCGCTCAGGCCGGTAATAAGTTAATTCGTATGACCTCGGCGCTTGTTCCGGTTTGGAATATTAACGACGGATATAATTTAACAGAGGCGCAACCCGGATTTTATCAGGGTTATTGCTGTAATGGGATCAATAGTTTAGCAGTTGGTTGTTTTGTTTATACCCACGATGGTTTAACCATTAAAAAATGGGATAAAAGTAATGGTTCATTATTGGGATCAACCAATGTACCGGGCGGTTCCGTTTATATGTGCAGTGGTTTGTTCCTCGATGTTTGCGGAAATCTTTACGTTGGTTCAATGGGCGGGGTTTACAAATATGATCAAAACTTAAACGCTTTATCAAATAGTCCTACAGGTGGTGCGGTTTATGATATTATTGCCGGAAATATTCCTGGCGAAATTATCGCTGCCGGAAATGGTTTCATCAGTTCTATCAACATGAACACTTGTTCTAACTTAACCATCACTACTACTTATACGCCTCCAACTTGCGGTCTTTGCGATGCAAAAGCTACCGCTACTTCAAACGCTTGTGCAGTTACCTATTCTTGGTCAAATGGTGCTACCACAAACTCTATTACTAATTTATGCGGTGGAACTTATACCGTATCATTGGTAAATGGATGCAGCGCTACTAACGTATTTACTACAGTAGTTATTCCTGCAAGTGGTAATGCATTTACCGTAAATTCTACAGTTGTTAATGCTAATTGTTTTTCAGCTACCGGAACCGTAAACATCACCTCCATTACAGGAAGTGCAGGTAACTTTACCTTAGCAGAAGGAACAAATACCATTACAAATACTATGAGTCCTCCTTATTCTATAACCGGAGTTAGCGTAGGAACCCATACATATACGGTATTCAATTCAATGGGCTGTTCGGTTACATTTACGGCACAGATCATTAATGTTGGAACGCCACCAAATCTAACGGCCACAACCCCTGTTACACTTGGTTGCGTTCCAAATACCGTAACACTTAACGCAGCAAGTACAACTACCGGCGTTACCTGGTCGTGGGGCGGTACGGGTATTGTAAGTGGGGCAACAACCAATTCACCTGTGGTTAATCAAACCGGAACATTTACAGTTACGGTTACACAAAG
>JBGASH010000200.1:0-5495 GCA_044229775.1 Bacteroidia bacterium | reverse complement strand
TAATGAACTTAGCAACAAATGGCTTGTTATCTACAGTAACAGTGATAAAATACACCCCGTTGCTCAATGTTTCAATATTTAAAGGCCAATTATTCAAATTATCTGCGGTCTGAGATACAATAGTTTTGCTTAAAACATCTCTCACCTCGATCAACGCACTGGTATTACTGAACACCGAAGAGTTGATGTACATTTTAGAAGCAGCAGGATTAGGATAAATGGTCATTCCGTCTGTGATGTTTAGTTCGTTTATACCGGCGCAGGTAGAAACCGTAATAGTGATTTGATCATTACCGTTACAACCGCCTGTTGCACCCACAACACTATACGTAGTAGTAGTGGTAGGATTAAAGGTTGCGGGATTAGAAGTAATACCACCTGGATTGAAAGTATACCCTGTAGCGCCAGAAGCTTGTAATGTTGCTGATTGTCCGGTACACAATAACGTATTAGAAGCAACTACCGAAACGGTTGGTCCGGGAGTAGCACTAACATTAGATACTTTTGATGAGCTACAGTTTCCGTTAGAGCCAGAAACGGTATAAGAACCACTGGCAGTCGGCGTAACAACAATAGATGTACCGTTAGCGCCTGTTGACCAGGTGTAGGTGGTGGCGCCGTTAGCTGTTAAAGTAACGGATCCGCCAATACAAACCGAAGGTGAGTTAACCGTAATGGTTGGTCCGGGTGTAATTGACGCCGTCACCGCTACAGCGGCACTGGTACAATTGTCTTTTACCACCTGCCAGTTGTAGAAATAATTATAATAACCCTGAGCATAACTATTACCGGTGATGCTGACTAAAGTACTAATGTTATAAGGATAAACAGCTCCTGTTTTATTTCTAAACAGATTAGCGGTGGATGATGAACTTAATCCTAAACGGAATGCCGCTCCCGGGGCTAAGGCAAAATTAAGGGTTAAAGTATTTGCACCGGCCGCACAGTTGATAGTAGTATTAGTGATAACGGTATTGCTGGCGTCTCTTAATTCAACAGTTCGGTTACCGGCAGTGTTAGCATATACTACCACCGTTTTTAAAGTGGATGGTTGATATACGTCGAAGATCAAATACTCTGAATTGCCGAGGTAAGCACTTACTGTTCCAATTGAAGTATTTGTAGGAGCGCCAAAAACAGGTGTGTTAGTACTGCTATTAACCACATAATACGTGGTATTTGAACTTAAAACGGGTGTAGAATAATTGTTACCCACAAACAATGGTGTACCGGTTGGTGTTGGTGTAGCATACCAGTATTGTGTTCCACCACTAGCTGATAAGTTCACCGAAGCCGGACCACAAGCGGCGGCGCCGGTAGCTGTTGGTACCGGAGGGGTTGATACCGTTATATACGATGTTTTTGTGATCGAATCGGTAACAGAAAGACATCCTACCACTTTTAATTTAACCGAATACGTTCCGTTAGCAGTATAAGTATGAAGCGGATCCTGAGTGGTAGACGATGTTCCGTCACCAAAACTCCACTGATAGGTAAATCCGTTAACGGAAGTGTTTTTAAATAACACATTAGCAGGAAGAGCGCAAATACTTGTTCCCAACGAATTAAAATTAGGCGTTAAAGTATTTACAAAAGCAGCCCCTACCCCTACCGCATACCATGCGTTAGTGGTTTGCTTCACTTCGTTTGAACAGCTTCCATAAAGGTCTTTTGCAGCCTGAATACTTAAAATTCTGGCGTTGGCATAATTAGTACTCGGAGTGTAATAATACGTAAGTGCACGATATTGGATCTTGGCCGATTTATTAAAACCAATTCCTGTTACAGTATACGAATTACTAATGTCGTTAGTTCCGGTACCGCCCGCGGTTAAAAGATAAAACCAAAAGTTGTTTACACCGCTGTTGGTGTGAACACCGCCGTTGTCGCCTGTTCCGGTATACCAATAAGTACCTAAATAAGTATCGGGGTGACTAAACGCGTTAGGGTTCGACATTGATCGAATGCCATTTCCGCTCACTGTAAAATCTTCACCAATTTTCCAGTTCCAGTTGGTTGGACGTGCATAATTCTCAATGCAGGTTCCCATGATATCCGAATTACTTTCGTTAAGGGCACCCGATTCGTTACTGTAAGTTAAGTTTGAGGTATTGGAAGTTAATCCATGAGAACATTCGTGTCCGCAAACATCTAATGCGGTAAAGATCTGATAAGATCCGCTGCCATCACCGTAGGTCATGCGTAATCCATCCCAAAAGGCGTTATTATATCCGGTACTGTAATGAACATAACTTAATAACTTATATCCTGCGTTATCAAGACCGTTACGTCCGTGTACATTCCAATAATAATCGTAGGTCGACTCCGTACCAAAATGCGCATCAGTAGCGGCTTGGTCAACGCCGGTGGTTGTCCAGGACGTTGACGTGTTGGTAAAGTCAACAGCAGCGCCGTAACTGGTTCCGTTCTTTAAGTTATAGGTTTCAACTCCTAAGCCACGACCCGTTTCACGCAAGCGGTAATTGTTTGCCGAAACAAAATCAGTTGTTAAAGTTTGAGTACCGCTGTATTTAGTATTAGCAGTAGCTGTAGCATTTGTATTACAGATCAGGTTTTGTTCATCCAGAATTTTACCGGTCTCGGCGTCTACAAAGACATTAGCTTTGTATAATGGTTCCTGCGCATAAATATTAAAACGGTATGCAAAATAAGAAGTAGCTTTCTTTTGACTAAGATCAGAATAAACTACCAGATCGGCTGTTGGATAAAAAGAAAAATCGGGTTTATTCAAAGCAGTTCTAACACTTTGTGCTTCTGCAGGATCTTCCCACATGTATTTTTTGGCGTTCACTTTATTAAGCGCTAATTGCAGCGCCTTATCGCCATCAATCACTACTTTATTGGCAGGTTGAGCAACCGCGGCAATGTCACCATTGATATGAACGATCTTACCGCCCTTAGAATGCACAATTACAACGGCATTCTCAATTGGGGTGTTTTGATATAACAATTGATACTTGGTATGTGTGAAACCAATTTCATCTTCCTCTGAACGGAATTTTTTCACTGTCACATTTGGCTTATTGATCACCGTGGTGTTTAGGAACGCCTCGACGTTCGCCTCGTAAACGGGATAATCATTTTTCATAGTAATAAAAGTTATCTCCTGCTTATCGTTCAATTCAAAGGTTGAAGCGAATTCGAAAACTCTTTTATTGTTTTGGGATTTCGTGTTTAGTGTACAGGCCAGAAGGATAGCAATACCTGAAAAATAGATTTTTTTCATGTTAAGTGGTTTAGATTCTAATAAAAGTAGGAAACGGATATTTAAAAAACAAGCTTTTGGCTAATAGTTTAAACATCCGTTTTTCAAACATTTACTGTTGATAATAGCCAGTTAATTTTGTCGAAAAAAACAAAGTGTTCGTCGAAACCTAAACAACCTTCATCACTTACTGTTTTACCACTTTTTTTACGGTTGTAGCGCCGTTAACCTTAATACTTACAAAATACAAGCCATTATCAAATTTACTCATATCAATTGGTAAATGATCTAAATTGTCATTTTCTAAACTAAGAACCGTTTTTCCTAAAACATCCACTATCTGAATAACAGCTTTAGCATTAAGATTGCCTCCATAATTAATGAATATAGTTGAGTTGGTCGGGTTTGGATATAATGTACTGTTAACACCTAACTCGTTTTCATTAATGTCGGTAGTTATCGTTAATAAACAACTTGGTTTAAGTTGTACATTATAGAAGTTCCTTACTTTTTGGACATCCGTTATTAGTTTATTTAAACTTCCCATGTTATTGTTAGCCGAAGTGCTGTCAACCGCCCAAACATAAGCATACTCTACTTCTGTTACCTGACCAACAGCGAAATTAAATGGTCCTGACGATAACAAATAACGTCTGTCACCCGCCATATTACCAGCGGAAATTTCTGTCCAATTACCACAAGGATTGCCGCTATAATTAGTTTGCGGATATACAAAATCGGTTTTAGTAGATCCACCATAAGCATTTCCTCCACAAGTAAAATCACTGCCATCTTTCCATTGTCCTTTTAAATAACCATAATAATCAGTAGCTATTGCAGGATTGGTTGTTGCGGCAGGAAAGTTTCCAATGTTATTGTTATAATAAATAAATTTATTCATTAAGCACTCTTCACCTGGTTCGTCAACATTGCCGTTGTTATTATTATCCAAACCATCGCCCGGAGGCGCTAAAGGTCCTTTAAGCATAGTGCTTCCTATTGCCGGTGGATAATTACCATAGGAAGGGGTGCCCGAACAGTTTATAAGATCTGTGCCGCTGCTATTATACATAAAACCTAAATTATCATTTACACTACATCCAATATAATCATCGGTGTAGCAACCCAGATCGGCATCATTCCAAAACCCTAAATACACATTGTGGTAATTATTAACGCTGCGATTTATGATCTTATAATCGTAAAAAGTGGTATAAGCTAATTCGTTTTTTCCGGCTATAGAAGAAGGGCATCCATATGCATAGGCCATTGCTTGCACTTCAATCCCCAATGGTAATCCGCCCGTTTCGGTGTGTGCAGCATAGGTATCATTAAAAATAAAATACAACGCTTCATCACCTTTTATTTTAGGATAATCGCCCCCGGTTAAAGGATCGTAAATACCATTATTATTGTTATCAACGAACGGCGCTAAATTCTTTGAAAAATTTCCGGTGCCTTTGGCCGGCCAGGTTAAGATATCAATGGTGGGTGTAAAAGTATTGTTCGCCACATTCCCGTTATTGAAATTAGTAATGAAATTATTAATGTCGAGGTAACTTACTTTCCATATCTTATCATAGCTCGCCATGGCGGCGGCACTTATCGTTGCATTGGTTGTATCTAAAGGACCCGGCCAAAAATCGCTACCGGCCTGACGATAGGTTTGAGCCGCTGTACGCAGTACGTTAGATGCATCTAATCCACCTATCCACAGCGAAGCCGCAAAACCTGAATGCCGGCCACTTCCCTTAGGAACTTCGTAACTTGCGCTGCCATTTCCTAAAACGTTCCAATGCATATCACCGGCGTTAGCGATCCCGGCATCCACACGATTAATGTCTAAATGTTTAAAGGCTGTTTGAGCATTTATGCCATTTACTATTGAAAGACATAAAACAGAAAGTATAAGTTTTTTCATGTTGTGTAGTATTAGTGATTAATTCTATACAATGATAAAGCAAATTATAACCTTCAATTCGAGAAAAAGTTAAGTGGCCGAATATTTTAAATAAGTGGTAGGAAAATAAATTTATTCGATAACGCACTCTACGCCTTTGATGGCATTACCTTCGTCGATGTATTTTTTTGCGCAGCTTATCTGTCCTTCGCTTCTACTCTTATCCTTTATATCATAACTTATAGGATTAAAAACATAACCAGCGGTTGGTTGTGCAGGATCCGAAGTAGCGCAATTACAATGGTATTTGTGTTTGCAAGAAAATAAAAGCGTTGAGAATAAAACAAAAATCATTTTTGAATTCAGGCG
>JBGASH010000199.1:0-5733 GCA_044229775.1 Bacteroidia bacterium | reverse complement strand
TTACTTTTACCGCCTCGTAACAGCGGATGTCTCGGCCTCCTGCAGTAACCTAAATATTCCGGCATCAATGTCTACTAGACCTGTTTTTTTAACCTGTTCTTTGCTTAGAGGCTTGCGGATAACAACGATCATCAAATAAGTTGAATTCAACATCACTTTAGTAGTGATATTGTTGTTGTTTTGAGTTAAAAAACTACGCCCTGATTCTTCTTCTACCTTCAGCAGTTAAAACACTTCCCACTATTAATTTTAATTTAGGAACATCCGGTTTGTATTGAAACTCCAGTCATCTTAGAATTTATTTAATATTTAATTTCAGAAGTTATGAATTTCGGCCATTTCAGTCTAATGTTATTAATTATGCAAGTTTACTATTATTAGGGGTATCCACAAAAATTTTTTTTGAGCGTTTTGTTAATAAAACCAGGGTATTTGCCTATGAATTAACCCTGTTTAATGTGAAGGTAAACGTGGTTCCTTCCCCTTCCTTACTCTCAACGCTTATGGTTTGCAGAAGGCCTACAATTTAACTGCAATAGCAAGACTCAGTCGGTTCGCTTTGTTCCCGGCTACGGCCCCATCTGTTAGTAAAACGTTCAAATAATCTCGGCAAATGTTCCTCCGAAATACCTATACCGTTATCCTTGATTGTAACAATAACGTCATCGTTGTACAGGCCACAACTCACCTCGGTCTTGCCACCCGATCTGCCGTATTTTGGTGCTATTGGTTAATAAGTTTACCAGAACCTGCCTTATACGGTATTTATCGGCATTTACCATAAGAGGCTTATCCGATTTTTTAGAGATAGAAAGGATAATATTGTTGGCCTTGAATCCAATTGTTCAAAATATCCTTACGACACAAGGCGGTAATGTCAAAATTTTTCAGACTCCGTTCCTGGATCCAGTTTCGAGTTGCGTTATGGTTTCAAGGTCGTCAATAATATGAATGATGCGCTCAATACTTTTATCGGCCCTTTTTAAGTAATCCAAATTAATGATCGTTAAGTCCGCCAGCGATCAAAGTTGACACGGCTTGAATGTTGAATGCCGGTGTTTTTAATTCGTGTGAAACATTACCCAGATACTTTACGATAGTTTTCTAAGATCTTTAAATGATCAATTTCTTTATGGCGTTCGCTGGCGATACTTTAACTTCCGCTTTTAACTGCGTAATAGGATCGATCTCGTCAATTGGAATTTGGTATCAGGAATTTCCTGTGGAAAAAACAGGGTTAATTTGTTTTAACTTTTTTATTTTATCAAATATGAAGGAATTATAAATAAAGTAAAACAAAAAGGAAAATGATGAAAAAAACAAAGGCAAAATCAATGTGCGAGAGAATAGAGAATTGCCAAAGCGCCAGCGCCAAAGCGCACAAAAAGCCGTTTAAAAGACTCAGTAAAATAACGAAGGTGGATGTTTTTGTGTTTTTCAATTTTAATTTTTTAACGAGGCTAGTTGTTCTTCTATCGCCTTTATTTTGGCGGCAGCGTCGGCTTGTTTTTTACGTTCCAATGCAATTAACTCGGGTTTGGCATTGGCCACAAATTTTTCGTTAGCTAATTTTATCTCAACACTTTTTAAAAAGCCCTTGTTGTATTCCAATTCTTTGGTCAGTCGTTGTTTTTCTTCTTCGGGATTGATGTTCTCGGAAAGAGGCACAAAGAATTCGGTCGACTTTACCATAAAAGAAAATGCTTTTTCGGGTTTGGACTTAGTGTAATTAAGTTCAGAAAGATTGGCCAGTTTTTTTACCGCTTCGTCAAAATAACTGTGTTGTGCGTCTGATTTTTCCAGGAGCACTAATTTTTCTTTTGGTGAAATTTGTTTTTGCTGACGAATATTTCGAATAGTAGCCACAATTTCCTTGCAAACCTCAAACTCGGCCAATTGTTTTGGATCCGTGGTTTTTGTTTTTGGCCATTCACCAACAATAATACATTCTTTTTCGCCGCGGTCCTTCATTAAATGCCATATCTCCTCGGTAACAAACGGCATCCAGGGATGCATGATCTTTAATAAACTTTCCAAATAACCCAGGGTCGATTCGTAAGTTGCTTTGTCAATGGGTAAAGCTTTTCCATCAACGAACTCAGGTTTTATTATTTCTAAATACCAGGCGCAAAAATCATCCCAAACCAATTTATAGGTCGCCATTAAAGCATCGCTCATGCGGTATTTGTTATAGTGATCGTTTATGATCTCAAGCTGTTCGCTTAATTTATTTTCGAACCAACTTACCGCCGCTTTGCTGGCTACCGGTTGCGGGCCATTGCCAACTTCAAATCCGTTTATCAATTTAAACGCGTTCCAAACTTTGTTCCAAAAATTCCTTCCTTGTTCGCAATGTGCTTCATCAAACATCAGATCGTTCCCCGCCGGCGAACACAATAACATTCCCACGCGTACACCATCAGCGCCGTATTTGGTAATTAATTCCAAAGGCTCCGGACTATTCCCCAAGCTTTTACTCATTTTACGACCTAATTTATCGCGAACAATTCCCGTAAGGTAAACGTTGGTAAAAGGTTTTTGTCCTGTGTATTCATAACCGGCAATGATCATTCGCGCTACCCAGAAAAATAAAATTTCAGGAGCAGTCACCAGATCGTTAGTGGGGTAGTAGTATTTAAGATCTTCATTCGCATTTTTCCAACCATTTTTAATAACATGCGGATCAAAAACCGTGAGCGGCCACAACCAGGAAGAAAACCATGTATCTAATACATCTTCATCCTGTTTAATGTCTTCAGTTCGTAGTTCGTAGTTCAGAGTTCGGAGTTTTTTTTCTGCCTCATCAAGAGTTTTACAAACAACTGTATTTCCCTTGTTATCATACCAGGCCGGAATGCGTTGTCCCCACCATAACTGGCGACTAATGCACCAATCGTGTACATTTTCCATCCAGTGTTTGTAGGTGTTGATGAATTTTTCGGGAATTAATTTTACATTATTATTTAAAACATTTTCCAAAGCGGGCTTACTCACTTTATCCATCTTTAAGAACCATTGCATCGATAACTTAGGTTCTATTACCGCGTCGGTCCTTTCGCTATAACCAACTTTGTTTTTAATGTCTTCTACCTTCACAATGTGGCCCATTTCTTCCAGATCTTTCGCGATCTTTTTACGAACCGCGAAGCGATCTTCACCCACATAAAACTTAGCGGCTTCGCTCATTTTTCCATTGGGCGCAATGGTGTCGATCACTTCCAATTTGTATTTTACGCCTAGATTGTAGTCGTTTATATCGTGGGCTGGTGTTACCTTTAAGGCTCCGGTACCAAATTCCATGGTAATATAATCGTCAAAAATAATGGGCACCTTGCGGTTTACCATTGGAATAATAGCGTGTTTACCCTTCAAATGTTTGTAGCGTTCATCGTTAGGATGCACACAAACGGCGGTATCGCCTAAGATAGTTTCAGGGCGAGTAGTAGCAATGGTGATCCACTCATCTTTACTTTCTTCAATTTTATATTTTACAAAATAGAGTTTTGAATTTACTTCTTTATGGATCACTTCTTCATCGCTAACTGCTGTTAATCCCTGCGGATCCCAATTCACCATACGCACACCGCGATAGATCTGTCCTTTGTTATATAGATCAACAAATACATCCAACACTGCCTCGCTAAGATCGTTCTCCATGGTAAAACGGGTACGGTCCCAATCGCAGCTCGCGCCCAGTTTTTTTAATTGTTCTAAAATGATACCGCCATATTTTTCTTTCCATTCCCAGGCGTGTTTTAAAAATTCTTCGCGACTTAATTCACTTTTTTTAATGCCTTTATCGGCTAATAATTTTACTACTTTGGCCTCAGTAGCAATACTGGCGTGATCGGTACCTGGTACCCAACAAGCGTTGAAGCCCATCATACGTGCACGGCGGATCAAAACATCTTGTATAGTGTTATTAAGCATGTGGCCCATGTGTAAAACACCGGTAACATTGGGCGGTGGTATAACAATTGTATAAGGTTTTTTAGAAGAATTAACGGTTGATCTAAAAAACTTTTTTTCTAACCAGTAAGCGTACCATTTTTCCTCTGCCTGCTGCGGGTTGTATGTTTTTGCTATCTCCATAGAGGGTATTAAATTTTGTTAAATTTCGCAAAAAAACTGAAAGTATGGTAGTAGTGTGGTATATTTGGTATGATTTTAGCATTTAACAAACAACAAAACAACCTTAACATGAAAAAAATATTATTAACACTAGGTTTAGTTGCAGGAATTGCACTTTACAGTAACGCGCAAGACGTTAAAACCCCGGCTGTACCAACCGAGTCGGCTCCGGCAAGCTTGGCCGATATCAAATTTGATAAAACTACCCACGATTACGGTAATATTAAACAAGGTGATAACGGAGAATGCGAATTTAAATTTGTAAACAACGGTAAAGAACCTTTGGTTATTACTAATTGTGCAGGAAGTTGCGGATGTACTGTGCCACAATGTCCTAAAGAACCAATTTTACCGGGTAAAAGCGGCTTTATAAAAGTAAGATATGACACCCAACGTGTTGGTCCTATTTATAAATCGGTAACCGTTAACTCAAATGCAAAATCGGGTACTCAGGTTATTATGATCAAAGGAAACGTAGAGGCAAAACCAGTTGAAGAAGCTTTTCCAGCTAACACCCCTTCAAAAGGTGCGCCGGTAGAAAAGAAATAATAATAGTTTAAAGTATCTATATGAAAAGTCTATTAGCAATAGCAGCCCTTGTTCTTTGTTTTGGTTTTACCACCAGAGCGCAAGAATCGATCGTGCCTAATAACGATCCAAACGCTGCCGAAATAAAGTTTGAAAACGAAACGTTGGATTATGGGATCATTGACTATGATGCCAACGGCATCCGTGAGTTCAAATTCAAAAATGTGGGAAAATCACCACTTACTATTACCAACGTTCAGGGTGAGTGCGGATGTACCGCTACTACAATTGATGGTAAACCGGGATGGCCTCAAGAACCAATTTTACCGGGCAAAAGTGGTGTGATAAAAGTGAAGTACGATACCAAACGTCAGGGGCGTTTTGAAAAGAACGTAACTGTTACCTCAAACGGAAAATATGCTACAGTAAAAATTAAGATCAAAGGTGAAATTAAACCTCAGGTAGCTACTACGGATGGTAAATAATAACCAAATTCAATTAAAAGATCCCCGTTGTTCATCATCGGGGATTTTTTATTTCAAACTGTTTCTGCTGGTGTTTTTCTGCGCGGCTTCGTTAATGTCGTTATCGCAGGCTAAAATGGAATTTACCGAAACTAAAAAAAGTTTTGGAACGGTTAAACAGGGCGAAATAGTAGTACTTGATTACGAATTCACCAACACCGGTAACGAACCGTTGATCATTAACGAGTTTAAGGTTGAATGTTCGTGTACAAGTGTAGAGTTTCCTAAACAACCTATTGCGCCTGGACAAAAAAATAAAGTAACCGTAAAATTTAATACCACAACCGTTTGGGATCTGCAGGATAGAGTAGTGAAGTTGTATTCCAATGCCAAAAATTCGCCTTCAAAGATTCGGTTTAAAGGCGATGTAAAAATGCCGAAATAAATTCTTTTTTTAGTTCAGTTGTCTGAAAAATTCGGCGCAAACAATAGCGCTGGCCATAGCGGCGTTAAGCGATTCGGTTCTGTTGCTTGAAGCTGCCGGAATGGTAAGAGGGTTAGTGATCAATTTCAAATGCGCTTCATCAATACCCGCCGATTCGTTGCCAAT
>JBGASH010000198.1:0-5563 GCA_044229775.1 Bacteroidia bacterium | reverse complement strand
CTGCTCGATGATACACGGCGATGATTTTATGATAACATCTTTGAACTCGTGTGTTAATTTAGGATCTTCTATTTCCTTTAATGCTTTATCACACTCTTTCGATTTTGTTTTGTTCCCGTCCTTTTTACTTCTTTTACCAATAATGGAAACCCTGGCCTCACCATTCTTATTAAAATCACTAACCAAATGGTATTTATGAGAACCGATCTTTTTTCCGCTGGTATTAATGAACGACCAATAGTTGTCTTTTCTAACTGCGGCTAGTCCCTCCGAAAAAAAGTTAACCTCATCGTATTCGGGTTCGATAATAATTTTTTTTGAAGAATTGGCAAAACCCCATTTATCACCTTTGCGATAAGGGATCAAGGATGGAATATCCTGAGCGGTTACACTTTGAAAACAAACAACACTTATTAAGGCATAAAAAAGAACGGCACCAAAGGGATTTTTCATTATAAATTTTTCTTAAATATAGGCCGCAAAGGTAACATCATTTTCGGGATTTATCCCTATAAATTCATAAATCTAAATGAATTTAACTCTGGCATATCCCCCATTGTGGGGTAAGGTGAGCTGAATACAAAGACGTACTTTTACTCAATTCAAAAAATTCATCATGAGAACAGCAAAAATTTTATTATCCTTCTCGCTCTTAAGTCTATTCGCGAATGCCCAATTAAAATCACCACCACCGGGCGATAACCGAAAAGCAATGGTAAGCGAAAATATTGGTATCACTCAAGTAACCATAAACTACGACCGTCCCGGTGTAAAAGGCCGCGAAGGAAAAATTTACGGAACACCGGTTGTTCACGAGGGCTTTGAAGATCTTGGACTGAACTCAGGCAAAACTTCTCCCTGGCGAGCAGGCGCTAATGAAAATACGACCATCGAATTTTCCACCAACGTAAAAGTGGAAGGCCAGGATCTGCCTGCCGGTAAATACGGTTTTTTTGTTGCCTATGGAAAAGAAACTTGTACGCTTATTTTCTCTAAAAACAATAGTTCATGGGGAAGCTTTTTTTACGATGATAAAGAAGATGTGCTTCGCGTTAAAGTAAAACCCGTAACGCTCGACAAAAGTGTGGAATGGTTGAAATATGAATTTATAGATCAAACCAAAACCTCAGCCACCATTGCTTTACAATGGGAAAAAATAATGATCCCGTTCAAAGTGGAAGTCGACTTTATTAAAACCTCCCTCGACGCTTTTCGCGAACAGCTACGGAGTAACAAAGGATTTAAGTGGGAAAATTGGGAACAGGCCGCTTCCTTTTGTGTAAATAATAATACCAATTTAACCGAAGGATTAAAGTGGTCGGAGAACGCCGTTTTATTTGGTAAAAATTTTCAAACACTAAGTACCAGAGCTACGCTTTTTGAAATGCTTAACAAGCCCTTATCGGCCGATTCGTGTATGAAAGAAGCTATGCCTATGGGCAATATGAACGAATTGCATCAATACGGTCGGCAATTATTAAATCGCAAAAAAACAAAAGAGGCGCTCGAGGTTTTTAAGACTAACGCTCAAAGAAATCCCAAACAGTTTACCACTTATGTGGGATTGGCAAGAGGCTACTCGGCCAACGGTGATTATAAAACCGCGCTTACCAATGTTAAAGCCGCCCTTCCTTTAGCGCCAAATGCCGTTAATAAGAATGCCGTGGAAGAAATGGTAAAAAAGTTAGAAGCAGGAAAGGATATTAATTAAATAGACTACCTTTATTAGATGAAAAAAATTCTTTATACGCTTTTACTTATAGTTACCGGCACTGGTTTTTCTTTAATGGCGCAAAATAAATTAAGCGCCGCCCAAAAAGATCTTCTACTAAATACCTGGTACGAATCGCCACACGAATCGTCGGGCGATACCATTATGTATAAGCTTACCAAACACATTCACACACCCGGTAAAGATGACCCTTCTATGTCGTATAGTGTTTTAACTTTAAAAACCGCACCCGATTTTAGCGCCGAATTTTGGCGATGGTGCCCTAAGAATCCGTTGGTATTTGACGGTAAGTGGTCACTTTTTCAAGGCAATATCATTAAACTGGATTTTGGCGCCAAGATCAAATGTAAATTTCAATTAACCGTGATCACAGTTGAAAAGGACCGGCTTAAGGTAATTGTTAAATCAATGTAAAATTATGTTAAGATCGTTTTTTTGATGAAAACGGTTATGTACATTTGAAATACCCTTAGTACGTATTGTATTCCTCTTTCATTTCGCCCTTTCAGAGGACTCCTTCAGTTTTTTATTCCCCGCGTTTAAGCTTTTAGTACTTAACACAATATTTGTTTTTAGTATACGTTAAATTATTAATCCTAAAATTAACAGCATGAAAAACTACATCGTTTCAATCATTAGTCTCCCTTCTTTTTTATTGATGGGAAATTTAAGTCAGGCGCAGGCACCGAATACCGCTTTTCATAAGTATTCTTTGTCGCTTGCCGTTACCGGCGGTTCAACACGCGCCGAATATTCTACCAGAGATAACAGCGGTTCCGGACCTTCTGTTTTAAAAAATCGTGAAGGTACCCGCGGCGCTATTGATCCGTTTATTTTAGAATTTGGTATCAGCAACCACTTTGGCGTTGGCTTTACTACCGGAGGAGAAACGTATAATGTGGATGCCAATAAATTTTACGATTACAGAGCTATTGACGAATCGCGTAAGCTGAGCTCGAACACCCATTACTTTACATTTGATTTTAATTATCACCCTTATGTTACCAACCGCTTAGATGTTTCGGTGTTCAGCGGTATCGGTACTTTAAAAGTGAACATTGCAGATTATCCTACTCAATACAACAGCGATGGTACACAGAATATGAATTACTCTACAATGTGTCAGGCACCGGTTAATTCTTACTATGCCAAAGGCGCTATAGTGCGTACCGGCATAAAAGCCCGTTACTATTTCTGGAAACGTTTAGGCGTTATGGGAATGGTTACCACATTTTCCGGCATAGCTAGTCCAAGAAATACCGGCGCACTTACATTTGGTAATAATTACTCAACCATTGTTACAGGTTTTGCTACGGAGTTCGGACTTTGTTTCCGTTTCTTTTAGTGAACACGAGATCTTAAAATTAAAGCCACTCTTATGGGTGGCTTTTTTTATGGATCTCATTTAATAATTACTGGCCTCATTTAATACAGCCACCTCTTTTTCACTTAAAGTAATTTCAGCAGCCATTAAAATTTCATTCAATTGCTGAATTGTAGTTGCGCTGGCAATAGGGGCCGCAATCGCCGGTTGTTGCATTAACCAGGCAACTGCAATAGTTGACGAGGTCACTTTATGCTGTCGGGCAATTTCTTCAACAGCGTCCAGGATTTTTAACCCTCTTGTATTTAAATAATCTTTTACTTTAGCGCCTCTTACACTCTTTTTAAGATCTTCGGCAGTTCGGTACTTACCGCTAAAAAAACCGGCGGCTAGCGAATAAAAATTTATTACAGAAATGTTATGCTTTAAACAAACCGGTTCCAGTTCTTTTTCAAAAACCGCCCTATCATATAAATTATACAATGGTTGCAAGGTTTGGTAACGGGGTAAATTATTTTTTTGGGATGACAGGATCGCTTCTTCCAAACGCTTAGCCGAAAAATTAGAAGCGCCAATATAGCGCACCTTACCTTCTTTTATCAATTGCGCATGCGCTTCAAGGGTTTCTTCCACAGGAAGCGTTTCATCATCGCGGTGTGTTTGATACAGATCAATATGATCGGTTTGCAAACGCTTTAAGGAAGCCTCTGCCGATCTCAAAATATATTTTTTAGAGATATTCGTTCCTCCATATTTTCCTTCCATATCCATCCCCGCTTTTGTGGCTATTATAACGTCTTTGCGGTTATTTCTTTTCTTCATCCAGTTCCCTATTATGGTTTCCGACTCACCTCCTACCCCACTTGCCCATCGCGAATAAATATCGGCCGTATCAATAAAATTGAAACCTTTATCTTTAAACGCATCCAGTATTTCAAAAGACGTTTTTTCGTTTATGGTCCAGCCAAAAACATTTGCACCCAAGCAGATCGGCGAAACATTTAGAGAGCTGCTGCCAAGCTTTTTTGTTTCCATTTCTTCTATTTTATGCCCGAAAATTACATCTTTATTCGTATCCCCCTTCTTATGTTGCCAATAATCCTTAACATTCTTTCACAGCTTTATACGGTCTAAAGGGATGCAAAAACCATAAAATGGCACGGCCCTTGCGTTATATTAATAGTAATAAAACCACGTTTTTAACACCATAACGTTAAATATGAGGTCTTTTTTTGTTTTTTAGTATAAAAAATTAATTTACTTTCGATTAATATGAAAAAGCTGATCATAACCATTTTAATTGCTACGGGCAGTATGGCTTCCTTTTCTCAGGAAATAAAAGAGGAAAAAGTGGATCCGGTAACCGGGCAACCTTATAAAATCACTAAAGCCGAATTCATTTATTCAACAGCCAGTAACGAATATATTACCGCCGAGTGCATCCGAAAGGGTAACGATTACTCGCTGGTATTAAGAGTTACTACTACCAATACCGTTTATACCGTTAAACAAGGCAAACCGCTGATCTTAAAATTAGCTAACGACAGCAGTTTAAGATTAACTGTACCTGTTGATTTTACTTCAAAGATCGGTAATGGTATTGCCGGCAGTTTTGGTCAGATCAAATATGGTGTTACTATGGAGTTCAAATTGAACGAGCACGACAAGAACGCTCTTATGAATACACCGCTTAAACTCATTCGCATGTATGCCGATAATTTTTCGAACGACTACGAATTAAAATCCAAATACAAGAATATTATAGCTAAACAAATGGCTTTAATAACCAAAAACTGATCGTCATTATTTTGCATAAAAAAAGGCTGTCTTACTTAAGACAGCCTTTTGTTTTTATAAGTGCTCTTGTTATTGTTTAATGATTCTTACAGGTCTTACCTCATTGGTACTGCCTGCTATTTTCACAATATACATACCCTTTGCAAGATCACTGATATTTATTTCGTTCTTGTCATCGGTTAGATTTTTTGACAATACTTTCTTACCCACTGCATCATAAATTTCAACTATATCGTTCTTAGAGCTCGTATTGCAAACTATACTAAAAATGCCATTGTTTGGATTTGGATAAACACTCATTTCAATTTTATTGGCAACTGAATTATCTATGCCTGCACAAATAGTTACTGATTGCGTGATCACATACGATGCTGTGCAATTTCCATTAGAACCGGTAACGGTATAGGTAGTTGTTGTAGTAGGGCTAACAACAGCGGATACAGAGGTAGAACCCGTACTCCAGGTATAGCTTGAAGCGCCACTGGCCGTTAAGGTTGCCGAACTACCCGAACACAACATAGAAGTGGAAGAAGCAGCGTTAACAGGAGGACCAGGGTTTACCGATTGCGTAATTACAACCGAATTGGTACAACTGCCATTGGCTCCTGTTACGGTGTAGGATGTATTTGTAGTTGGACTAACAACTGATGTTGCCGACAAAGAACCTGAACTCCAGGTATAAGTTGTAGCGCCATTTGCAGTTAATGTTA
>JBGASH010000197.1:0-6307 GCA_044229775.1 Bacteroidia bacterium | reverse complement strand
GCCTTTATCGAATATTGCGAAAAAAATAAATTCTATAAGTCGGCCTGGGAATACAACTACTAGCTTTTCCCTTCTTATTCGCACGGTTGGAGAGCGAAGCAGTAAGTTCTTCAGCTACATTTTAATTCTTCCAGTTAATAAGATCCTTACCAATATCTTTACGGTAATATTTTTTTTCGTAAACGATCTTTTCGGCATTTTTAAAACTTTGATTTACGGCTTCCTCAATGCTGTTTCCAAATGAGGTCACGGCAAAAACCCTTCCGCCCGAAGTCAAAACCTTATCGCCATCCGATCTGGTTCCCGAATGAAAAACATGAGAATGTTCTGTGCTTCCCAATCCACTTACTACTTTATTTTTTTCGTAATCTTCGGGGTAGCCTCCCGAAACCATTACTACTGTTGTGGCGGTTTGTTTTGTGACCTCGAATGTTTTCTTATCTAATGTTTGTGTGGCCACGCCTTGTAAAAGATCCAGCAGATCAGAATTAATTCGCGGGATCACTACTTCCGTTTCCGGATCACCCATTCGGCAATTATATTCTATTACCTGCGGTTCGCCCTTACAATTCATTAATCCAATAAAAATAAATCCGCGATAATCAATATTTTCATTCCTCAAACCTGCAATGGTTGGCTTCACCACTTTCTCTTCTACTTTTTTTATGAACGCGTCATCCGCAAAAGGCACTGGACTCACGGCTCCCATGCCGCCGGTATTTAAACCGGTATCGCCTTCGCCAATGCGTTTATAATCTTTTGCTGCCGGCAAAATTTTGTAAGACTTACCGTCTGTCAAAACAAACACCGAGAGTTCAATACCGTGTAAAAATTCTTCCACAACAACGGTATCCGATGCCTGACCGAATTTTGAATTTAGTAGCATGTTCTCCAATTCGTTTTGAGCTTCTTTAAGATCGTTGATAATTAATACACCTTTGCCAGCCGCTAATCCGTCGGCTTTAAGAACGTAAGGTGGAGGCAAGGTTTCTAAAAATTTTTTTCCTTCGGCACAATTTTGTTTTGTAAAACTTTGGTAACGCGCGGTAGGTACCTTGTATTTTTGCATAAAGCGTTTGCTAAAATCTTTACTGCCCTCTAGCTGCGCACCATCTTTTTTAGGACCTATAACCGGAATGTCTTTCAATACCTCGTCGTTCAAAAAATAATCGTGTATACCTTTTACTAACGGATCTTCGGGACCAACCAATACCATATCGATGCTTTTTTCCCAAACCAGATTTTTGATCGCGTCAAAATCATTGACGTTAATATTAACGTTAGTGCCACAATGCAGTGTACCGGCGTTGCCTGGCGCTATATAAAGATTTTCGAGTAATTTGCTTTGTGCGATCTTCCAAGCAAACGCGTGCTCTCTGCCACCCGATCCTAAAATTAAAACATTCATATACATTAAATATATGCAAAAATAAAAAATCCTCCGGATGGAGGATTTCTAAATTATATTTTGTTTGGAACTAATAATGTCTTTTATGAAAAACAGAATTTCCTCTGACCCTGCTCTTTGATCGGGCACCGTTCTGTTTGGCCAATACGCCATCTTTGTACTTTTTGTTCTTAGTTCTAAAACGACTGAATAAATGAGGTTGTTCTTTATTTTGTTTTTTCCCAGGGTTAGTTGGTCGGTACACCCAGGCACCATTATTAGGTTTGTGTGTTAGCTTATAAAAAAAGCCATTGTTGGCACCACCCCTTGCAAACGCGTCGGCATTACCGCGACTATGTTTACCCGATTTGATGCCATGCCTAAAACTGCTTTTACGCTGATTCCTATGCTCCTTTTTGCGCCCCCCTACAACCTGGGCCATAACAGAAGTGGTACTCGTAATAGCGAATAGCACGAACAATATGAAAAATGTCTTTTTCACAGAAAATCCTTACTACAATATTAGTGAAAATATATCACAAAATCCACCCTGTTAATCAATAAGTTATCACAAACTTGGTCTTAATAATCCAGTGTTTCATCCCAATTAATCTATACATCGTCTGTGTTTTCATGATTTTGGTCAGTATTTCGGGAGGTTTACTAAATTGCGTTATGAAAGCGCCGGAATTGGAAGTTGAGCAGTTTTGGGTAAACATAGTCGCGGTAATGCCGACGCGTTTGCAAGGGGTGGTGCCAACAATGGCTTTTTTTATAAGCTAACACACAAACCTAATAATGGTGCCTGGGTGTACCGACCAACTAACCCTGGGAAAAAACAAAATAAAGGGCAAGGAGGAGGCCGTTATGCGCGGTTTTGAAATAGTGGCCCCAAAACTTACCGAATTCATAAAAAAAGCAAAGGATGATCCCAAAGGAAATGGCGAAGCGTTTGTGTATTGTTTTAGAGGTGGTATGAGAAGCAATTCGTTTGCATGGTTGCTAAATACCGCTGGATTACGATCAGGAATTTTAAGAGGAGGATATAAGGCTTTCCGTAATTATTTGATCAATTATTTTTCGATCCCCAAAAAAATAGTGCTGTTGGGAGGGGCCACTGGTTCAGGAAAAACAGAGATCTTAAAAGTGTTGCAAAACGAAATTCAGGTGGTAGATATTGAAGCTATAGCGCATCACAAAGGTTCTTCTTTTGGCGCCATTCACCAATCGCCACAAAACACGCAACAGATCTTTGAAAATAACTTATTTTTAGCGTTCACCAAAAAAGATCAGACCTTACCGATCTTGCTTGAAGACGAATCAATGACCATTGGTTATAATAAGATCCCATATCCGCTATGGTTGCAAATGAAGTCCGCACCCATTTTAAAATTATTGGTACCATTTGAATTACGTGTGAACAGGTTAGTAAAAGAATATGGTGACGCGCCATTACCACAGTTAATAAAAAGTGTTCAAAACATCTCTTCGCAGCTGGGCCCTAATAACTGCAAGGCCTGTATTGAACTTTTGCAAGAAGGAAACATGGCGGATGTAGCAAGGATCACATTGAAATATTACGACAGAGCTTATGAATACAACCATAGTAAAAAAACGGTGAAGAACATTATTGAGATACCAACCGACATAGATGACGCGTTGATAAATGCAAAAAAAATAAAGCAAGCTTATGAGTCATTCCGAACCAATTAGATTAACACAATTCAGTAAAGCATCAGGGTGCGGTTGTAAGATAGCGCCGGATGTTTTGCAGCAGATATTAAAGACCGATCATGCCTTTGAGTGTAAAGAATTATTGGTGGGTTATAATACCAACGACGATGCGGCTATTTACGATTTAGGAAGTGATAATTGTTTAATAAGTACAACCGATTTTTTTATGCCCATAGTTGACGATGCAGTTGATTTTGGAAAAGTAGCGGCCGCCAACGCATTAAGCGATGTGTATGCTATGGGAGGAAAACCTCTGATGGCAATTGCTATTTTGGGATGGCCCACCGAAAAATTGGGAACGGCAACGGCAAAAAAAGTTTTAGACGGCGCCCGTGAACAATGTAAGAAAGCAGGGATACCATTGGCGGGTGGACATAGTATTGAAAGTACAGAGCCCATTTTTGGGTTGGCTGTTAGCGGCATTGTAATAAAGAACAACATCAAAAAAAATAATTCTATCACCGAAAATGATGTTTTGTATTTAACGAAACCGATAGGAACAGGTGTTTATAGTACGGCCATGAAACGCGGTGTGTTAAAACCGGATGATCAAATGGTTTTATTGAAGACCATGTGCGAATTAAATAAGTTGGGATACGAGTTAGGAAAATTACCGTATGTTACAGCTATGACAGACGTAACCGGGTTTGGATTAGCCGGTCATCTTTTAGAAATGATCGGTCAAAATGATTTATCGGTAACGGTTGAAAAAACCAAGATCCCTGTTTTTGAAAATTTAAAATTTTACGCTACCAAATTTATTTTTCCGGATAATACCACGCGAAATTTTAATTCCTGCAGTCAGCACGTTTCGGGCATGAACGATCTCGATTTTATAACATACTGCGACCCTCAGACATCTGGTGGTTTATTGTTTACGGTTAAAACAAATCAACAAAGCGATTTTGAAAATTTCCTGAAACAGAACAACTGTCATGCTGTTAAGATAGGTGTGGTGACAAAAGCGAGAGAAAAGAAAATAAATTTTGTTTAGAGGCCCTGGTTAATTTAATCTTCCCGCTCAACAAGACTTTTACATACGTGATGGTTCACCGCGTCTCTGAAGGGTTTTTTATGTGAGGGTCTGATACCAAAGTCAGAAATTTTTTCAAGATCATCGTCATTATAATTGATGCTAAAACCTCTCGGCGTTGATTCGCCCACTTTTTTTAGGTCGATATAGTACCAGAATTTTGTACTAAAGAGTGATTTTTTTATCTCAAATTTATCCTCGTAAATGATGGCGTAAGGGTTTAAAATTAACCACAAACACTGCAATACTAAAAAAGAAGCCGGTATGGCGGTTACAACACCAAAGGGGTTAAATGCGGCGATCCAGTGATAACTCAAATAAATAAGCAACGCAGTTACTCCCAGAAAAACTGTTAAAACAACATAACTGCGCTCAAAATAGGCCAATGGGATCTCTTCTTTCTTCTTCTTCACAGTGCTAAGTTAAAAATTAATACCCTTTGATGATTTGTTTTGTATTGTTTTTTTTATACTTGTTTATTGCTTTTCTGAAGTTTTTTGGGTATTTATGTAACTTTAGTTAATAAATATCGTTTAATCAATAAGCGAGGCATTAAAACAGAGGAAAAATGACCCATTTTAGTAGGATATATGTATCGTGTTTTGTGATCTTACTCTTTACAACAAGTAAGTCGCAGGAACCAACTCTCCCTTTGGCGGATGATCCTATAGCGGCCATGCTTGATAGCCTTGCTAATCGCAAAGTTTTAGAATACGCCTTTTTAAAACCTACTTTCCCAAAGAATAATAAGTATAAGTACAGCGAAGATAGTATCCCTTATTTTGATGATAATACCTACGAGGCCCGTTTAGCTAAGCTCGATGCGGTTTCACCTTTTGATCTGGTTTATAATCCGCTTGTAAGAGGTTTTATCGACATGTATATGCGCCGGAGAAAAATGGTGAGCAAAATGATGGGCGTGGCGCAATTGTACTATCCTATGTTTGAGGAAGTGTTCGACCGTTATAATATTCCTTTAGAATTAAAACACCTGGCAGTAATTGAATCGGCGCTAAATCCCAATGCGCGATCAAAAGCAGGGGCACAAGGCTTATGGCAATTCATGTATCCAACCGGAAAATTATACGGATTGAATGTAACCTCTTATATTGATGATCGAAGCGATCCTTATAAAGAAACTATTGCTGCAGCCGAATATTTAAAAAGTTTGTACGGTTTGTTTAACGATTGGCAAATGGTGTTGGCTGCTTATAACGCAGGGCCCGGCACCGTTAGTAAAGCCATTCGCCGTAGTGGTGGTAAAAAAACCTATTGGGAAATAAGACCATTTTTACCAAAAGAAACACAAAGCTATGTACCGGCGTTTATAGCGGCTAATTATGTGATGAGTTATACGGCAGAACATAATATTTATGCCGCCATTCCTAATAAGACCTATTTTGAAGTGGATACGGTTATCGTAAAAGAACCAATGACCTTTGATCAGATAAGCTCCGCCTTAGATGTACCCGTTGATGAGATCGCGTATTTTAATCCGCAGTACCGCAAGAACATTATACCTCCGGGAGGAAATTCACTGTGTTTACAAAAAGAAAAGATCGGCATGTTCATCAATAACGAAACAGCGATCTATGCTGCCATTAAAGCGCAAGCGGTGGAGAACGAAAGTTTAGTGAACAGTGCGGTAAAAGAAGTTCAGATAACGCATATTGTGAAGCCCGGCGAAAAACTTAGCACCATCGCGAGAAAATATGCGGTGACTATTTCCGATTTAAAAACCTGGAATTACATTGGCAAAAAAGGGATCAGGCCCGGAAAACGTTTAGCCGTTTATATTAAGAAGCCCGTTGAAACAAAACCGCAAAATCCTGATGCAAAAGGCGGTGAAAGTAATTTAGCAAATGCTTCTGGGGGTGATGAAAAGAAATTAGCAGATAATAGCACCTCAACAAATACAGTGTCAACAAAAGAAGTTTGGCACAAAGTAAAACAAGGCGAAACGGTTTATAGTATTTCTAAACGGTACGGTGTTACAGCAGCGGCTATTCGTGATATGAATGGCTTAACAGAAAAAGCCGGACTTAAAAAAGGTCAGGTTCTCAAAATAAAATAATGCTTCGGCTTGCTCAGCACAAGTTTATTTTTTTCTTTTTATCAGATCCAGTACCAGTGATGGTGGCCTTCCAATTATT
>JBGASH010000196.1:0-5710 GCA_044229775.1 Bacteroidia bacterium | reverse complement strand
TTTTTATTTGTTGAGAAAGCCGTGAACAAAGCCAAAGATTTTACCACTAATCAGATCAGTCATTTTGAAGAACAAATGAATTCGGCCATTGATACTACCTCAGCTAACGGGCAGGACAATCGGTACTATTTACTGCATTCAAATGAACAGATACAAACCATTAAACGTTATATCCCCGATTCGGTAATCCAGAATGTGCCCGAGCAATTTTATTGTTATTTTGGTTTCCGGGATTATTTTCGTTTCCCAATCCGTTACCCATTTTCCATTCATTGCATCGATGTAAAAGAAAATGGTGAATTATTCAACGAAAAGGACGTTTCGCGCTTTGACGAAGGCGATAACGGCGAAATAAGCCTTGGGATCACCGGGATCAACAAATTGGCCTATGACAAGAACTTTTTATTATCGGAACTCGTTTACGCCTCGGTGAACAGTCCCGACAAAAAAGAATCGCATTATATTTTGTTTGAATTTGATACTGAAAGTAAAACGGAAGTGAAATCGGAAAACGAATTATTTTTAACAGCCCGGAAAAAAGGCTACAAAGGTATTGACTCGCTTTTAACCATTGAGCAATACGATAACCTTTTTAAATAACTTCTTTTAGTGAACAGAACCGCTTATACTGGCGCGCTCCATAGGATTGATAGTTAACACAGGAACATTGCTAACATCCACTAGTTTATGACTCATTGTTCCGCCAAACATTTCACCTAAGCTAACATCCGTTTTATTCATTTGAACAATGATATCGCATTCGTTCTTATTGGCATATTCAACTATGGCCTCGGGAACTGTTTTAGAAGGAATTGATTTATTGGTACAATGTACACCGCGATCCTTAATGTATTTTTTTATCTGCTGCAAGTATGGTAACATTTGATTTTCGTATTCAGCATCGTTAGGATCGAACACACAAACAATACGAACACCCGCGCCAAAATATTTAGACAGCTGAATCACGTAAGGGATCTTTTCGCGCGACTCTGCGCTTGTATCTAAGGGAACACAAATATTTTTAATTCCTGAAACTTGAGCGGTAGAACGAATGGTAATAACCGGACAAGGCGCATTTTTAATGAATTTACTGGCGGCGCTACTGCTTAAAAAACTACGGATCCTCACATGAGCGTCTAAACCAACTATGATCAAATTAGCTTTTATCTTTTCTGCGATTTTATCTGTGGTGGCATAAACATCGCCCTTCGCTGAAGAAAATTCACATACCAAACCGCTTTCGGCTGTGGTGGCTTTAGCCAGATCTTCGAGCGCCTTTAAATTTTCTTCCTCCTTTTTACTAAACACATGCAACAAATGCAGTTTTGATTTAGTGAATTTGGCAAGATTGTAAGAATCCTTTATTGCAATAAGAGATTGTTTTGAATAATCAATCGGTATCAGAATGGTCCCATTTTCCTTTATCATTGCAATTTAATTTTGACTAAAAATAAGCCATTTTTTGTCACAAAATCAAAGATAAAACCCCTACTTTTAAAGATGTAATTGTTAAAATCAAAGACTAAAAATAAAAACTCCTGAAAAATTCAGGAGTTTTTAAAGTAATATTATGGTAATAACTACTTAACTTAAAATATTCATTTATATTGATTATTAATTCGTTAGATGTCGCTACTTCATTTAAGACTTCCGGTCATATCTTCGGGCTTAACCCACTGATCAAACTGTTCGTTGGTTAGGTATCCCAAGCCTATGGCTGCTTCGCGTAAGGTTTTTCCTTCTTTATGGGCCGTTTTAGCGATCTTGGCTGCCTTTTCATAACCAATATGGGTATTCAGTGCTGTAACCAACATTAAACTGTTTTCCATGTGTTTTTTAATGATCGGAAGATTCGGTTCAATGCCTTCGGCGCATTTATCGTTAAAGCTTACACAAGCATCGCCAATTAAACGGGCGCTTTGTAAAACGTTAGCAGCAATTACCGGTTTAAAAACATTTAATTCAAAATGTCCCATACTTCCTCCTACCGAAACCGCCACATCATTACCAATTACCTGAGCACAAACCATTGTCATGGCTTCGGGCTGTGTTGGGTTTACTTTACCCGGCATAATAGATGAACCGGGTTCATTATCGGGAATAATTATTTCTCCGATACCTGAACGCGGACCAGAGGATAACATACGAATATCATTGGCAATTTTCATTAATGAAACAGCTGTGCGTTTTAAGGCACCACTCATTTCTACCATTGCATCGTGTGCTGCAAGGGCTTCAAATTTATTAGGGGCAGTTACAAAAGGTAATTTGGTGAGTTCCGCTATCTTTTTTGCCACCAATACATCGTAGCCTTTTGGCGTATTTAATCCAGTACCAACAGCGGTGCCGCCTAAAGCTAATTCCTTAACGGCTTCAAGGGCGTTCTTAATAGCGCGGATCCCATTGGTGATCTGTTGTACATAACCACTGAATTCTTGTCCAAGTGTTAACGGAGTAGCATCCATAAAATGGGTACGACCGGTCTTTACAATATTTTTATAGGCTTCCGATTTTTTTTGCAAAGTGTTCCGCAATTTTTCTAATCCCGGCAAGGTTATATCCACTACTTGTTTATAGGTAGCGATTGACATAGCCGTTGGATAAGTATCATTACTGGATTGCGATTTATTTACGTCGTCATTAGGATGCAGAACTTTTGGTTCGTCGGTTAATTTACCACCGTTCAATACGTGAGCACGGTAAGCTATCACTTCATTGGCGTTCATATTGCTTTGAGTGCCTGAACCGGTTTGCCAAATTACCAATGGAAATTGATCATCTAATTTTCCGGCAATGATCTCGTCGCAAACTTTAGAAATGAGTTCAAGTTTATCTTTAGGCAAAACACCTAACTCGTTGTTAGCCTGAGCTGCTGCCTTCTTTAAATAACCAAATGCATAAATGATCTCTTTAGGCATACTGGCCTCCGGACCGATCTTAAAATTATTGCGCGAACGCTCGGTTTGTGCGCCCCAATAAACATGTGCCGGTACTTTTACCTCGCCCATAGTATCTTTTTCAATACGGAAATCTGCGTCTTTAGTTGTTGTGCTCATAGGATGTTATTTAGAGGGATAAATGTATAAAAAAATGGGTAATAATAGAACGCAGATCGTTATGATTATTATGATTTATTATGATAGACCCAATAACTCAATAACTTAATAATTCCAACAGCTTCTTTTTAAACCGTTCTTTAGGAAGGAAATTATTTTCCAGATCGGCACTCATAGGCACAGGAGTATCCAGGCTACCTTCGCGCATTACAGGGGCATCCAGATAACTAAAACAGTTCTCGGTAATTAAAGCGGCTATCTCCCCTCCTATTCCTCCTGTTAAAGTATCCTCGTGCAATACAATTACCTTACCGGTCTTCTTAACCGAATCGTAAATGGTTTCTGTATCTAAAGGCGCTAACGTTCTTAGATCGATCAAATCAGCATTTATAGTCGAATTTTCATTCAAGGCTTCCAACGCCCAATGAACTCCTAATCCGTAACTCACAATGGTAAGGTCATCTCCTTCCCGCAATAATTTCGCTTTTCCAAACGGAATGGTATAATAATCATCCGGCACGTCCTCTGTTATGCTTCGATATAACGCTTTATGTTCAAAATACATCACCGGATTAGGATCTTCAAAAGCCGTTAACAACAATCCTTTTGCATCAACCGGAAAGGCGGGATAAGCAATTTTTAATCCCGGTGTTTTAAAGAACCAGGCTTCGTTACTCTGGCTATGAAAAGGTCCTGCCGCCACGCCCGCGCCGGTTGGCATTCTTACCACCACATCGGCGTTTTGTCCCCACCGGTAATGACTCTTCGCTAAATTATTTACAATTTGTGTCATGCCTTCGCTCACAAAATCGGCAAACTGCATTTCCACCATGGCTTTGTAACCGTTAATGGATAAACCAAAACCGCTTCCTAAAATAGCCGACTCACATAACGGTGTGTTCCTAACTCTTCCTTTGCCGAACTCCTCCACAAAACCTTCGGTAATTTTAAAAACCCCACCATATTCTGCAATATCCTGTCCCATCAGAACCAAATTCTCGTGTTTACGCATGGCTAAACGCAATCCATCTGAAATAGCGTCGATCAACCGTTTGTTTGTTTTGCTTCCTGAAACGGGTGTAGAATCATTCACCGAAAAAGGTTTGAATAATTCTTTGAGTTCCTTCTCAGTATCAGGCGCAGGATTTTTTTCAGCAAAAGTTATTTCAAGGCCTTTATCAATTTCTTTTTTATTCTGATCTCTTATTTCTTCAATTAATTCATCGGTTAAGATCCCTTCACTGATCAAAAAACGTTCAAAATTATTTACCGGATCTTTTTTACCCCAGATCTCAAACAATTCTTTAGGCACATATTTTGTCCCTGAAGCCTCCTCGTGGCCGCGCATTCTGAAAGTGATGCATTCTAACAAAACCGGACGAGGATTTTTCCGAATGGATTCGGCTAAATTTTGTACCGTTTCGTACACCTTCAAAACATTATTTCCATCTACTGTTACACCTTCTATGCCATAACCAATAGCTTTATCGGCAAAAGATTTGCATCGAAACTGCTCGTTACTTGGCGTACTTAATCCATATCCATTATTTTCGATCACAAAGATCACAGGAAGATCCCATACCGCTGCGGTATTTAAACTTTCGTGGAAATCGCCTTCACTTGCCCCACCATCGCCACTAAATACAACCGTTACCTTTTTATCACCTTTTAATTTATCCGCTAAAGCAATGCCATCGGCCACGCCTAACTGCGGGCCCAAATGCGAGATCATTCCTACAATTTTATAATCTTGTGTGCCAAAATGAAAAGAGCGATCGCGGCCTTGCGTAAAACCACCGGGCTTACCTTGAAATTGCGAGAATAAACGATGTAATGGGATTTGGCGCGTGGTGAACACTCCTAAATTACGGTGCATGGGTAAAATAAATTCGTTTTTCTTTAAAGCGGTGGCCACCCCTACCGAAATAGCTTCCTGACCAATACCACTGAACCATTTCGCAATTTTTCCCTGACGTAGTAAGAGTAACATTTTTTCCTCGATCATACGCGGCTTTAAGATATTCTTGTAAAGTGTAAGAAGTATCTCGTCTTTATGCTTACGGCGATCGAATTTTACAGGTGTTTCGGCGGTGATCATCTTTAATTTATTTACAAAGCTAAAATAACGAAACTTTTACTTTACTTTTGATGAAATTTAATGAACAAGTTTCAGGGTATAGCTAACAACAAACTCGTTGTTGTATCATTTTTTGTTGTAATGACGCTGATCAGTGTTTTACAACATTATCGGATCTTTTCTTTGGATATATTAGGTTATCACAGTTGGCGACAAACACAAACGCAAACTGTAATTGAAAATTTTGCTAATGAAGATCTCAATATTCTCAATCCCCGTTTAAACGACCTCAGTTTTGATGACCGGTTATACCGTATGGAGTTTCCATTGGCGCAATTTGCTGTTGCGCTTCTCATCAAGCTTTTCGGGAATCCGGTATTTGTTAGCAGACTTTTCTTTTTTATCATTACTTTCTTTTCGGCAATAGGGATCTTCAAACTTACCGGAGCTCTGACCTCCAATAAACTTGTTTCTTTATTGACCGCCTGGTTTTTTTTATTTTCACCCATCATTTATTTTTATTGTGTAAACCCTATGCCCGATAATCTTTCTTTATGCATGGCAATATGGGCGCTTT
>JBGASH010000195.1:0-5772 GCA_044229775.1 Bacteroidia bacterium | reverse complement strand
GGTGGTCACCATATCCTCTGCCTGCCGCATACTTATCCCTTTATCCATTACCATGGTTAATCCGGCATTACGCGGTTTCGATGTGCGTTCAGGTATAAAGGGTAAATTAACGTTATAAGACATAGTTATTTTTTATAAGAATCTATTAATTGTAAAATATCCTTATCGTGTTTTAAAACCGGTGCGTAATCAAAGATCTCTTCGTGTTTACTATAATCCATTTCCAGTGCTCTGCTAAAATACTCTAAAGCTTCGGATCTTTTACCGGTTTCCAGTAAAATTATTGCATATCGGTAATATAATTCCACTGCATCAGGAAATTGCTTGATCCCTTCTGCCAGGGTATCTATGCAGTCTTTATAATAACCCGCCTCATCCAGTAACCTTGCATAATCCAACCAAACATCGTAATCTACATAATCCAGCTCAATTACCCGTTGATAGGCCAAAGCCGCTTCTTCTAAAAATCCCAATTTTTGCTGAATTTCGGCAAACACATACCAATATTCCGCTTCATTCGGATTGATCTCAATAGCTTTTTTAATATAGTGAATGCCTTCGGTTAAACGGTTCATGGCATCCAAACAAACTCCGATAGCCAACCAGGCGTCTGCATGCGCTGCATCGAGCTTGATACATCTGTTATAATTTATCAACGCCTCCTCGTAGCGTTGTAGATTTTCGTAACATTCGCCAATGTAATAATAAGTATTGGCGTCTTTGTTCTCGTGCTTAAAGGTTTCTTTGTAAACCTCGATCGCTTCTTCAAATTTTTCGAGCTGAGCCAACGAATTTGCTTTATTGAAATAAGCTGAGCTGAATTTTTCGTTAATAGCAATGGAATAATCATAACAATCAATGGCCTTTTCAAACAAACCATAACGGTTGTAAGCCAATCCTAAATTAAACCAGGCATAATAACTATAAGGAAATTCCTCAAGGTAATTCTCGAAGAACTGGATAGCCTCATCTGTTTTTTTGGTTAGATCGTAACACAAAGAAAGTTCGTTTAGCGCCACTTCGTTTCGCGGATTTATTTTAATAGCTTTTTTCAAATAATAAATGGCGTCATCCGCTTTATCATCATTTAAAAATTCGATACCCAATGCTAAATACACTTCATCCTTATATTCGGCCAACGGTAATGCTTTCTTGAAATTTTCGATGGCTTGTTCTCCCAAACCCATCTGGCTATAAATATAACCTCTTGTCATGAAGAGATCGAAATTCTGACTTTCAATTTGTTCGATCTCATTTAATAAAGCAAGGGCTTCTTTTGTAAAATGCTGACTCGATAAATATTGTGCTTGTTTAATTTTTATGATAGAAGAGTAAGGATATTGCTTTAACCCATAATCAATGGCTTTTTTCGCCATTTCATAATTTGCCCACTGAAAATAATACTCAATTACCTCATCCAACTCATCGGCATCAAAAAACGCATGAGTACCGGAGGCGATCATATCTTCAAAGCGTTTTAAAACCTTTTCAAAATCCTGGTCATCCAGCCCATCACCTTCAAAATCACTCATAAAACTCTAAGTTGTTTAGACAAAGTTAAACTTATTTTTGGGATAGATCGGCCATAAAAAGACTAGATTTTAACAGGTTTTTTTGCAGAATGTCAATAAAAATACCTTCTAAAACCAATTAAAATCTTGGTAAAATATATCTTTACAAAAACATTCATGTGACTTTAATAAAAAGCATTTCAGGAATACGAGGAACTATTGGCGGAAAACCTTCGGAAGGACTAACACCCTTAGATATTGTAAAATTCACCTCGGCTTACGCTACCTTAATCTTAAAGAACAACAACAAAACCAAACCCAGGATAGTGGTTGGTCGCGATGCCCGTTTATCGGGACAAATGGTTAGCGACATAGTGTGTGGCACCTTAATGGGATTAGGAATTGACGTAATTGATCTTGAATTAAGCACTACTCCTACAGTAGAGATGGCTGTAACCGAATTAAAAGCACAGGGTGGAATAATTTTAACCGCTTCTCACAACCCTAAACAATGGAATGCGCTTAAACTATTAAATGATAAAGGAGAATTTATTTCGGAGCAAGCGGGTAAACAGATCCTGGAACTGGCCGAAAGGTCGGAATTCAATTATTGTGAAGTAACACAATTAGGAAAATGCGAAAAACGAAACGACTTGCTTCAAAAGCATATTGATAAAATTTTAAAATTGCCGTATGTAGATGTAAAAAGCATCGCTGCGGCCGAACTTTCAATAACCGTTGATGCCGTTAACTCGAGTGGCGGGTTTGCAGTACCCTTATTATTAAAAGCGCTTGGTGTAAAAAAGATCCACGAATTATTTTGCGAGCCTACTGGCGACTTTGCACATAACCCCGAGCCGCTTCCGGATAATTTGAAAGAACTTTCCAAAAAAGTTATTAAAACCAAATCGCATTTAGGTATCAGTGTTGATCCGGATGTTGATCGATTGGCACTGGTTTGCGAGGATGGTGAAATGTTTGGTGAAGAATATACCTTGGTGGCGGTAGCCGATTACGTTTTACAGTATCATAAAAAGGGAAACACGGTTTCCAACCTCTCTTCTACCCGTGCTTTACGCGATGTTACAGAAAAAGCCGGCGGTAAATATTCAGCATCGGCTGTTGGTGAAGTAAATGTGGTTACAATGATGAAGGAAACCAAAGCGGTGATTGGCGGAGAAGGTAACGGCGGAATTATTTTACCTGAATTGCATTACGGCCGTGACGCTCTTGTTGGAATTGCCATCTTTTTAACACACCTGGCCAAATTCGGAAAATCGGCATCACGTTTACGCAAATCATACCCTAATTATTTCATTTCAAAAAATAAAATTGAATTAACTCCCGAGATCAATGTTGACCGGATACTGGAGAGCGTTAAGAAAAAATACATCAAACAGCCTATTAACGTTGTAGATGGTGTAAAAATTGAATTTGATAAAGAATGGGTGCATTTACGCAAATCAAATACTGAACCCATTATAAGAATATACTCTGAAAGTGAGACCGAAACAACGGCCGAGAATCTGGCCAAAAAAATAATAAGCGACATTAAAGAAATCATTAAAAAAGGATAAAGAAAATCATTACCTTTAGTAAAAGAAGAATTATTACATGGAAGAAAATCAAAATAACCAGATAAATATTGAGCTTAGCGAAGAAGTTGCAGAAGGAATTTATTCGAACTTAGCCATAATAACCCATTCGCAAAGCGAATTTGTGGTTGATTTCATAAAACTGATGCCGGGTGTGCCTAAAGCAAAAGTAAAATCGCGCATCGTATTAACACCTCAACACGCTAAACGTTTGGTAAAAGCTTTGAATGATAATATTCAGCGCTTTGAACAGGTTCACGGCAAAATAAAAGACGCCGACCTTAACGCTTTGCCTTTAAGTTTTGGGGGGCCAACAGCGCAAGCCTAAGAAAATACAAGGTACGAAATACGAAGTACGAAATAAGATTTCGATAGCTTAAGTGAACGAAGTGAATGTTTTCTAAACGGTAAGGATCTCCTTCTCCTTTTGTTCTAAATGCTTGTCAATTTTTTTAATGTATTCGTCTGTCAAGGCTTGCATTTTTGTTTCGCCGTCTTTTGCTTCGTCTTCAGGTAAACCGGCTTTTTGCAAACGCTTAATATGCTCCATGCCGTCTTTACGTGCGGTGCGGATTCCTACTTTAGCATCTTCACCGGAAGTTTTGGCGGTCTTCACTAATTCTTTACGACGTTCCTCCGTTAACGGCGGCACACTAATGCGAATGATAACGCCATCGTTTTGTGGATTTAATCCAAGATTAGAAGCCTGGATCGCTTTTTCAATTGGGGTCAACATTGTTTTTTCCCATGGTTGTATTATAAGGGTGCGCGAATCTTGCGTGTTCACATTGGCAGTTTGACTAATTGGAACTTTGTTCCCGTAATAATCCACCATTACGTTCTCAAGCATACTTGGATTAGCTTTGCCGGCTCTCACCTTGGTTAATTCGGTTTCGAGCCTTACGATTGATTTATCCATGGCGCCACGCACGTGGTCTAATACTGATTTTATATCGTTCATAGTTTTCTGATTTCTATACAAATTTAAAATTAAAATTTAAACCGCCACATTGGCCTTGATATGAGGATGTGGATCGTAATTTTCTATTGTAAAATCCTCAAAATTAAAATCAAATATAGATCTTACATCACGGTTTATTTTAAGAGTAGGAAGTGGTTTAAAATCGCGGCTCAATTGAAGATTCGCCTGTTCAATATGATTGCTATATAAATGGGCGTCGCCTAAAGTATGAATGAACTCACCCGGTTTCAGATCACATACATGCGCCACCATCATTGTAAGCAGAGCATAAGAGGCGATATTAAACGGAACCCCTAAAAAAATATCGGCGCTTCGCTGATATAATTGACAGGATAATTTTCCATTAGCAACATAAAACTGAAAAAAAGCGTGACATGGTGGCAATTTCATAGTATCAATATCCGCAACGTTCCAGGCACTTACTATTAATCGTCTTGAATCAGGATTTTTTTTGATCATATCAATCACTTTTGTGATCTGATCGATACCTTGTCCGTTCTTTCCCGGCCAGCTGCGCCATTGATAGCCGTATACCGGACCTAAATTCCCATTCTCATCGGCCCATTCATCCCAAATGCTAACGCCATTTTCTTTTAAATATTTAATATTGGTCTCGCCTTTTAAGAACCATAGTAATTCGTGAATAATTGACTTTGTATGAACTTTTTTTGTTGTTAACAAAGGAAACCCGTCGGCAAGATCAAAACGCATCTGATAGCCAAACACACTTACTGTGCCGGTTCCGGTGCGGTCTTCCTTTTTTACCCCATGCTTTAAAACATGGCGCATTAAGTCGTGGTACTGTATCATGGGTGTGAAAATAAAAAATCCCCGCCTTTATAAGACAGGGATTTTTAAATTCTTTTAAACGCTTTTATTTGTAGAGTGTAACGTGCCCTGCAGCTTCTTTCTTGATGCCCTTAGTTGCTGAAACACATTTAATTTTGTAAACATAAACATCGGATGCCACCAGTACTCCCTTAACCGTACCGTCCCAACCTCTGTTAGGATCATTTGATTTAAAGATCATGGTGCCCCAACGGTCGTAAACATACATTTCGAACGAATCGGACTTATAACCTAAACCTTTAGCGATGAACACATCGTTAACACCGTCGCCATTTGGCGTAAAGGCGCTAGGTACGAACAAAGTGAAATCTTCATTAACCGCTACCGCTTTAGTAATTGTATCGGTACAACCGTAAACGTTTTTCTCGATCAATGTAACAGGATAAATTCCAACGTTCTCATATTGGTATTGTGGATTCTTTAAGTGAGAAGAATCTTTTGTTACCAACGCATCACCAAAGAACCAACGATAAACACTGATGGGACCGTGTTGGAAAGAAGGATAGAAAGTAACGTTGTTATCATTGCTATTTGGTTCGGCCGGATCCCAGCTAAAATCAGGTTCAGGATGTGGATACGCGTTCACATTGAACGGCGCTTTTGTAACAGATTTACATCCGTTAACATCCACAATACTCACATAAACCGAGTATGTTCCAGGTTTATCAAAAGTATATCCAACATTATCACCAAAAGCATTCATCTTAGGACCAAAATTCCAAGAAGTACTAACCGCGGCCGGTTGTGAAACAGAACCGAAGTTGACACTTATAGGTAAACAACCATCCACTTTATCTGAGGTAATAGTTGGAACAGGCAATGGATTTACATTAAT
>JBGASH010000194.1:0-7210 GCA_044229775.1 Bacteroidia bacterium | reverse complement strand
CTTACACTGCGATTGGCTCTCTTTACATAGATAAGAAAGATTATGATCAGGCATTAAAGTATATCAACAAAGCGTATTTGCTTTGCGATACAAATGAGATAAACGAAGACCTAACGGATGTATACAAGAATTTCACGATTATATATTCAAATAAACACGACACCAAGAACGAACTCCGGTTCTTTAAACTTTGGAAAGCGGGTTCCGATACAAACGCGGTTCGAAACGAAAAAAGTGAGATCGTTCAACAGGAATTACAATTTGAGTTTGATAAGATCCATTTAACCGATAGCATCAAATCGGCCGAACAAATAAATATGCGCGACCAAAAACTGTCACAAAAGAAAAAAGAAAGTTATTATTTCATCATCGCCCTTATATTAGCTGCCGTTGCCATTGGATTTATTTACAACCGCTTTCAACTCACCAAAAAACAAAAAGCAGTTATAGAAGAACAAAAGATGTTGGTGGACATTAAAAATAAAGAGATCATTGAGAGTATCCGTTATGCAAAACAATTGCAGGAAGCCATTTTGCCTACGGCCACCAAATTAAAGAACGCCGTTTCAGAACATTTTGTATTGTATCTGCCAAAAGATATCGTTGCCGGTGATTTCTATTGGCTGCACACGGTTTCTCGCGGTGTTGATGATTCGGGCGCTGTACTTATTGCCGCTGCCGATTGTACAGGGCATGGCGTTCCCGGTGCCATGATGTCGATTGCCTGTAACAACGCCTTAAAAAGAACTATTGAGGAATTACAGGTTACCAATACCGGTGAGGTATTAGATTCGGCACGCGAAATGATCATAGAAAATTTTAGCACCAATGATATTTCTATAAGAGACGGTATGGATATATCGTTACTTGCCATTAATGAAAAGAAAAAAATTGTTGAATGGAGTGGCGCCAATAACCGTTTACTTTATGTTTCAAATGGTGTTTTAATAGAAATAAAGGGCGATAAACAACCCATAGGGAATTACGAAAAGAAAACGCCCTTTAAAACCAATAATATTCCGTATAATAAGGGAGATGTTTTTTATCTTTTCACCGACGGCTTTATTGACCAATTTGGCGGATCAAAAAATAAAAAATTCGGAATAAACAGCTTTAAAACACTTATTGAAGAAAATAAGTCAAAATCTTTGAGCCAACAATTAATTGCCTTTGAAACTGCGTTTAACAGCTGGAAAAAAATCACTGAACAAATAGATGACGTTACCGTATTAGCGATCAAGATCTGAGTTCAGTTTTTCAAAATAGGCCGGCGCCTTTAACAACCTTGAACCGTACCAACTGAACATCTCGCCATCTACCAGCACCACTTTTGCGTTGGGACAGCTTTTTTCAAAAAGATCTATGTGCTTTTGTTTAAATGGAAATGGTTCGGAAGAAAGAAAAATAAAATCGGCGCCCGATCTTTGCAGATCACCTTTTGAAATTTCGGGATAACGCTTTAGATCATTAAACACATTGCGCATTCTTAATTCCGTAATAATAGAATCTATAAAAGTATTAGAACCCACGGCCATCAATGGATCGTACCAAATAAAATAAGCAACCTTTTTGCCGTTTAGTGAAGAAAGGTGCAATTGTGAAAATCGTTCTTTGATGTTTTTAATCAAAGAAGCCGCGTTCGCCTCTTTTCCGGTTATTTCTCCCACCTTCTCTATCATATTATACGCGTTGTTCAAATTATAAATATCGCTCATCCATACCGGAAATTCCTTTCGCAAAAGTTCTATCTGCCCTTTTTCATTTTCTTCCTTATTTCCTATTATCAGGTCGGGTTTTAACCGACGGATCTTATCAAGATCAAGCTTTTTGGTACCCCCAACTTTTTGCACATTGGCAAACATTTCTTTTGGATGAATACAAAACTTACTTATTCCTACAAGTTGGTCCTTTAATCCCAGGTCCCATAATAATTCGGATTGCGACGGTACCACCGAAACGATGCGTTGAGGCGCTCCATTCAATTTGATCTTATAGCCTGTTTGGTCAATAAAAGTGTTCATTACTAGCTCTTGTACTATCACAAATATCCAAATTATTCTCGCATATTTACCAATCAATGACCGATTCCTTAAAAGCCCATATCTCTCTTTTTGCGGCACAGATCATTTATGCTTTAAATTATTCTATCGCCAAAGATCTGATGCCAACCTTCATTGGACCATTTGCACTTGTATTGATGCGTATCATAGGCGCCGGACTTTTATTTTGGCTGATGTCGCTTTTTGCAAAACCTGAACCGCTCTTAAAAGGCGATCTTAAAAAACTGGCTTTCCTTGCCATATTTGGTGTGTTCATTAATCAACTGTTCTTTATTTGGGGATTAAGCCTTACCATTCCCATTAATTCGGCCATTATCATGATCTCCAATCCCATTATTGTAATTGTATTTACTTTAATAATTTTAAAAGAGCGTATCACTATTTTTAAGATCGGGGGATTACTTATTGGATCAGCCGGGGCAGTTATTTTACTTTTGTTCAAAGGTAATTTTCAATTAGGAAGCGAAACCATTGCAGGTGACATTATGACATTCATTAACTCTACCTCGTGGGCGGTGTTTGTAGTCATGGCCAAACCCTATATGCAAAAATATCAAACCGTAACGGTAATGAAATGGATCTTCACCTTTGGAAGCATTTACATGATGCCTTTTGGAATAACCGAATTACTCGACGTAAAATGGTTGGCGCTAACGGGTCACGCTGTCTTTGCTATTTCCTTTGTGATAGTAGCACACCACTTTTTTTGCTTATCTGCAAATACTATGCCTTAAAGCTCTTAGCTCATCGGTAATGTATGTATATCTACAACCTTTTTAGCAACGTTTTCATACGTAATTTTAGGCAAAGATACTTTAACGCCTATCAAAATCTTATCAGCTATTTTAATTATCTTAGGGGTGTATTTAGTTAGTTACCGAAAAAAAACCAATTGATATGTTGAGATCAATGACCGGCTTTGGAAAAGCCACAAAAGAATTTGAAGACAAAACCATTAATGTGGAGATCCGTTCGCTTAATAGCAAGAACATGGACCTGAGTTTACGTATTTCTAGCGTTTACCGCGAATATGAACTCGAACTTAGAAACGAAATAACAAAACTTTTAGAGCGTGGTAAAGTTGACCTGAGTGTTTACGTTGAAACCAAACATCAGGAAACGCCAATAGAAATAAATGTGGAGTTAGCTAAGGAGTACCATAAGAAACTCCGTTTGCTTGCTATTGAATTAGGCGAACCGGTTAACGACATTATGAGCCAGATCTTAAAAATGCCTGAAGTTTTAAAAGCCGAAAAAAAAGAACCGAACGAGAACGAATGGAAAGAAATAAAAACGGTGATCCACGCGGCAGTTGAATCACTGAATAAATTCAGGTCTGATGAAGGAAAGACCATTGAAAAAGATTTTAAAGAACGGTTTAGAATTATAGAGAGAAGTCTGGAAAAAATAAAAGAGTTTGATAAAGCCGATCGCAACTATTAAGGACCGCATCCGTAATCTTGAATGAAGTGGTTGGAAAAGACAAAGTAGATAACAACCTGTTTTGAACAGGAATTGATCTATTACATTGAGAAATTAGATATTAATGAAGAAAAAGTACGATTGAAAACGCACATCGATTATTTTACCAAAACCATGAAAGAACCCGGTGCCGGACGTAAACTCAATTTTATTGGTCAGGAATTAGGGCGCGAAATAAACACCATTGGATCAAAAGCCAACGATGCCGAAATGCAAAAACTGGTGGTATTAATGAGAGACGAATTGGAAAAATAAAAGAACAAACCAATAATGTACTTTAGTTCTTGAATGCGCAACAAAAATACCTTGTTGTATTGCAGGACCAACCGGCGTTGAAAACAGCTCTGCCATTGGTTTAGCAAAACATTTCGACACCAAGATCATTTCGGCCGATTCGCGGCAATTTTTTAAAGAAATGGCTATTGGTACGGCAAAACCTACCCCACAGGAACTGGAAGCTGCTGAACATTTTTTTATCGATAACAAAAGCATTACGGATGATTATAACATTGGCGAATATGAAAAAGAAGTTATAGCACTTTTGGAAGAGCTTTTTAAAGAACACCGCGTGGTGATATTAGCAGGCGGATCGGGATTATACATTAACGCGGTATTGAACGGTATTGATGAATTTGAACCGGTTTCTAAAGAAATAAAAGAAAAAGTAACTGAGAATTATAAAAACAAAGGATTGGATTGGCTTCGGGAAGAAGTTCAAAAAAAAGACCCTGCCTATTATGAAGAAGTAGATAAAAATAATCCGCAGCGTTTAATGCGCGCCCTCGAAGTGTGTTTGCAAACCGGCATTCCCTACTCTTCCTTTTTATCGCAGCAAAAAAAAGTAAGGAATTTCGAAGCCATTAAGATCTTGATCAATACCAACCGCGAAGCCTTATATGAAAAAATAAATAAGCGCGTTGATAAAATGATGGAAGCCGGATTACTGGAAGAAGTTAAACACTTATTACCGTTTAAGGATCTCAACGCCCTCAATACTGTTGGCTATAAAGAATTATTCGATCATTTGGAAGGTAAAACAACTTTAACTGAAGCTGTTGATCTGATAAAACAAAAAACACGTAATTACGCCAAACGTCAACTTACCTGGTTCAAAAATCAGGATACATACGAAACATTTGAGCCAAACGATCTAGAAAAAATCAAAGCTTACTTAGAAATAATTTTACAGCATTAATGTTTGCCTTTATAAAGGATTATAAAAATTTAGAAAAACAGGTTTTGAATGTGATCATTGCCGAGTTTTTCATTCAATTGGTAAACGCCACCTTTATGAATATTTTGCCCCTTTATCTTTTAAAAGAGGGAATCAAGGATACGGATATTGCGCTTTATATTACCTTTCGTTTCTTAGGGGTTTTTGCTTTAGCGGTGCCATTCGGTTATTTTATTAAAGGAAAACGGCTGGCAGGATTTTTTTATCTCTCTTCCTTTTTTGTTCCCTTTTTTGGTTTGGTGATCGTTTTTGCCATAGCTATGAAAATAAAATGGCTCATTTTTACTTCTTTATTACTATGGGGAGCATCTTTTACGTTTATGCAAATACCCGTTTCGCCCTATATCCTCCGTAACTCGGCAAAACACAACCACACTGCCGCCATCTCTTTAAGTTACAGTACATGGAGTTTTGCAGGCATTTTAAGTGGGTCGTTATTGCCATTCTCGACGGGATAGATCCTGATTTATTCAATGAAAGAAATGTGCTCATCATTTTTTTCTGTTTAGGATTCGGTGGATTACCTTTTTTACTAAAAACAAAATTCCATGAGCAAATTGACATGAAGGCTAAAGATCACGTGAAAGAATATCATAAAACCAACTGGCACCTGATCATAAAAGGATTGATCCCCACCTTAATAATTGCAACCGGCGCAGGACTAACAATTCCTTTTATCAGTTGGTTCTTCGAAAAAGTGCATCACCTCGATCAGGGTGGTTTTTCGGTCATTAGTTCCATTGCCGCGGTATTGGTTGCTTACGGTGCCATGATGGTACCCAAAATAAAACAAACCATTGGTTACAAAGTTGCCATACCCACTACACAATCGCTCGCCGTTATTTCGCTCATCGCTTTGGCAACCACCCAATATTATAGCCAATACAGCATAGCACTTTACGTGGCCATTGGTTGCTATTTATTGCGACAACCTTTAATGAATTTAGCGGGACCTATGACCACTGAATTGGTATTGAATTATGTGGGTAAAAATAATCGCGAGATCACCAGCGCGCTAACCTCGGCAATTTGGAGTGGCAGTTGGGTGATCAGTGGTTTTATGGTTACCATCCTGCTTAGTCAGAAATTTGAATTCGTGAATATCTTTTTAATTACCTCTGCTATGTACGCTTTTGGCGTGATCTTTTATTATGTGCTGATTTTAGATTATATTAAACGAGAAAAAAAAGGCCTTATTGACGCGTAATGATCCGACTCCTAATATTCATATTTATTCCGGCAATATTCAGTGCGCAAAACTTTAAGCGATGTTTGCTAAAAGCCAATTCGTTTTATTATAAGAATAACGTCTATGTTTATGGATTAGAGAACAACAAAGGCACACTTCATTTTACGGTTTATAAGTGCCACAAAACGCTTCAGCGAACCGACAGCGCGCAGTTTTCGCTGGGAAAAGATAACGCGGATAATTATTTGGAAATAGCCGCCGACTCGTTACACAACCACCTCAATTTTTATCTGCAAAAAATGAATAATAAGAATCAGGTAACCCTTATCCGTTTAAATGATTCCTTGAAGCTAATGTTAAAGGCAGATAATGTTGAGATCACTAAATTAAATAGCTTGACCGCGTTTGAAAGCCAAAAATACACGTTCCGTAGCAGCACTTACATTATCCGTTCGTCGGGTGAAGCCCCAGATAAACAATTCTTTTTAACGCGTTTTGACTACACCGATCCCAAAAAAATAAATGAATACAAAGAAGTATGGCAGTTCCCTTTCGAAAAAAAGTTCATTAAAGAAGCTAAAGTATTCTATGCCGATTCGGATGTGGTTTTAATTAACTCTAATATTTTTGAAGGCGAAAAAAGCGGACAATGGCTGGTAAAAGTAAATGCCCGAACCGGACAATTAATAAGCGGAAAGCGTATCAGTCATGCCGACGACAAGCGCCTGTTCTTATACACCGGTTTCTATTACAATAAAGAAAGCAAGGATATCTTATTAGCGGGAAATGTTTATCCCGAAGCGCAATTGAACATGGCCACCAAGTCGTATTCTTTTTCTTCTGTAAAAAATAATTTGTTCTTTTTTGTGGGCATTGATAGCACCAACGAATATTTTTTGCGTGTCGAAAAAAGTTTGCCACTTACCATTATAACCGCTACAGTTCCCGGTAAACCGGCGGCGAAACAAGTAAATAACTATCATTTAAAATTAAAAACATTTACTAAGCGATCGCCGGTAGAATATTTACTGTATGTTGATGTTTACAAAAATTCAGGTAGTACTTTGTCTTTTCTTTACGAAACCGGATTTAATCTTACTTTAAATATAAACGGCGAGGAAATTGAAATGCTCCCCGACAAAATTTACAATTGTACCTCTGTTGTTCCCGGAATTGTTACCGCTGATCCAAAAGACATTAATGGAAAGTTTGATCTTAAGGATATTGAAGAATTTCCGGGATTCT
>JBGASH010000193.1:0-5981 GCA_044229775.1 Bacteroidia bacterium | reverse complement strand
GTTCTGTAAGATCAATGATAAAATGGAAGTAGTGGTGTTGGAAATTGATGGTGAGAATCGTCGTCTTTCATTAGGCCATAAACAATTGGAAGATAATCCTTGGGATGTATTTGAAACGGTATTTACTATCGACTCCGTACATCAGGGAACTATTGTAAGTTTAAACGATAAAGGTGCAATCATTGGTTTACCTTATGGTGTTGAAGGATTTTGTCCTGCCCGCCATTTAGCTAAAGCTGATGGTAGCCAGGCAAAGGTGGAAGATGTAATGGACTTCAAAGTTATTGAGTTCAGCAAAGAAGCCAAGCGTATTGTTGTTTCTCATGCCCGTTTACACGAAGAAGTAAAAGACGAAGCCCGTAAAGCTGACAGAACAGCTAAAAAGGCCGAAAGCGATGATGCCAAGAAAGCTGTAAAAAAGGTTAAAGAAAATGTTGAAAAAACAACTTTAGGCGATATTTCAGCCCTCTCCGACTTAAAGGAAAAGTTAGACGGAAAGAAGTAAACCGTTCAAAAACAATAACCTACCTCATTCCCCTCTCCTTTGGAGAGGGGCCAGGGGTGAGGCCAGATAATCAATCGGTACGCGTACCGAAGGAGGTACTAAAAACTAGCCATGGTTTTTAGTTATTTGAGACCAAAGTCCCGGCCAAAAAGTCGGGACTTTTGGTTTTAAAAAGGGTCACACAATAATTTTTAAAGTATACCGTTATTTAAGAACACAACTAATAAAAACTTTAAAAACCCAATGTTAACCTTAGCCTATGATAAAAACTTCTACTCTCACCATTACTTCTACTTTAACCACTTCTCAAAGCGAAAAAAAGCAGGAGGAAATACAATTGCCTGATCCCGATAGCTATCGGGACGAACCATCGGCAACCTGTATAAATAGCATACTTAACTTTTCAAGATCTTACCAGGTTTTAAAAAGTACCATGGTAAACGAAATTGAAATTGTAAAATCGTAATTGAAAGGCTCCTGTAGGAGCCTTTTTACTTCATCAGCCTTTGCGCTCCCGTTAGCTATCGGGACTTTGTGTCCTTTGTGGTTAAGCTTGAATTTCCTAACTTTACTCTATGAAGCACTACAGTACTCATGCTATTGAACAATTTGTGCGTTATGTAAATAACGAAACGGATGCTTTTAACTGGCTTGTAGAAAACAATTACCGCGAATTGATGGCTGTATTAGATGCCATACGCGATGATAAGAACGCCTTTAAATTTTTAATTGAAAGCAAACAATTTGAGTTGGCCGCTTTTGTGAATGCCATATGGGATGATGAAAAAGCCTTTAAATTTTTAATTGATCGTAAAGCTTTTGATTGGGCAGCTTGCGCCAATATGGTAAATGGCGACGATAAAGCAGAGAAAGCATTAGTAACACACGGTAAAAAACATTTTGCAGCCCTTGCACACGCCATACAAGCCCGCATTCGTGAAGATGGCGATCGTGCCATTAGTGGGTTCAATGTTTTAAAAAATGTTTTCAATTGGAAGCAGGCCGTTAAAACAGCCGTTAAAAAAGACGATGATGAAACCTGGAAAGCTTCGCCTGGAAACAAACCTTCACCAATTAAATAGAACCAGTGCGCATCGTTGATTCAATACCACATCCGAGTATCACCATCAGTATTTTTCAGATGAATGATAAGTACCAGGTAAAATTTGAAGCCGGGCCCATGGAACAAACTTTTAAGTTCAATTTGGCCGAGGTTAAGAGTTTAGAGAATCTCAAAAAAATAATCGACGAAACATTTATTGAATCTGTTAGATTACGATTTAATGATATGTACCTGCAAATGAAGGCAGGCGCTTCGTTTTAGAAAACCTTTCTAAAAATTGCCGGAATCGAATTCCTGAAAAACCTTAACGGATATTTAATTAGTTAAGGCGGATATTTATTATGCCCATACTTTTGTAAAAAAGTGGCTTAATTTTATATAAGCTATAATATTAAATACTATGAAAAATCGAATCCTGTTATTAATCATCGCTTTTGCCGCTAATATATGCTCTTCTCAAACACTCATAGAGATGTTGGAAAAGCCCGGCACTAATTTTTACGATCTCCAAAAAAAATTCAATGAAACGTGGAAAGATCAGGACGTTCATCAAAAAGGAAAGGGCTATAAACAATTTAAAAGATGGGAGTATTTTATGGAGCCGCGTGTTTATCCTAGTGGTGACATGTCTTTAACCTCGCATAACTGGGAAATATATACTGACTGGCTCCAAAAGAATTCAACCGACGCAATAATTAATAACAACAATCAAATTGCTTCTACCACCTGGACCGCTATGGGGCCATTTGGTCCGTTGACAGGTAATGCCAATAACGGACTTCCACGGAAGGCTGGGCGACTAAGCTTTATTACATTTCATCCTTCAACTCCAAATACCTATTGGGTAGGGGCTCCGGCAGGCGGACTTTGGAAAACCACTAACAATGGCACAAGCTGGTCTACAAATACCGATAACCTTCCGGTTATTGGATGTAACGATCTGGCGGTTGACCCAACTAATCCTAATGTTATGTATTTGGCTACCGGTGACGGTTATTGGCAATCTTCGTGGTCTGTAGGGGTATTAAAAAGTATTAACGGCGGTACAACCTGGAATGCCACAGGTTTAACTTTTAATGTTAATCAACAACGTCAGATCCGAAAAATAATTGTTAACCCAACAAATACGCTTATTGTAATGGCTGCCACCAATGTTGGAATTTACAGAAGTGTTGATGGCGGTACGAATTGGACCCCAAGTAATAATTTAAATACCTACGACCTTGAATTTAATACGGCCGGTACTAATACCGTTTATGCAGCCGGACTTTCTTTTTCAATATCGGTTGACGGAGGCGCAACATTTTCACAAGTGTCTAATGGTATTCCGGCCGGTGGAGGCAGAACTGCCATTGCTGTTACAACAGCCGATCCCAATTACGTTTATGCGGTTAAAGCAACCTCTACTGATATTTTGCAGGGTGTTTACCGATCAACTAACGGTGGAACCACCTTTTCTTTAATGACCAATGCTACTCGCATTTTAAGCACTAATTGTTTTACGGATGTAGCAAACGGGCAAGGTAATTATGATCTGGGTATTGCGGCATCACCGTTAAATAAGAATGAAGTAACAGTTGCCGGAATAAATGTTTGGCAATCGCTCGATGGCGGAAATACTTTTTCAAATATTGGTTGTGCTTATGGAACAGGCACACCGCCATTCATTCATGCCGACCATCACGACGTTGAATATACCACAACAGGAACATTGTATTCTGTTAACGACGGTGGCGTTTATCAATATACAGGTACACAATGGAACGACCTTAGCAACCCAATGAACATAGCACAAATGTATCGATTAGGTTTATCATCACTTTCACCTAATTTATGGATAACAGGCCATCAGGATAATGGCACCAACTATTATAACAATGGCGTTTACAAAGCAGGAATGTTGGGCGATGGTATGACCTGTTTTATTGATCGTACTAACGATCAAAATATGTTTGGCGCGCAGTTTAGTGGAGACCTTTATAATTCGCCCGATGGTGGTGTAACATGGAATTCGTGTGTAGTTGGTATGGCCGGTCCAGGTGCATGGGTAACCCCATGGAAACAAGATCCGGTTCTTGCCAATGTTTTTTGGGCAGGAAAAAAACAAATGTATAAATCTGTGAACGGTGCAGCATTTTGGACACAGGCTGGAACTTTACCCGGAGTAAATGCGGCGCAATTCATTGCGGAGTTTGCTGTTGCACCGTCAAATAATCAGATCATTTATGTGAGTCATGGAACAACAGGAATATTTAAATCAATAGACGGAGCAGCAACATGGACCAACGTTACGGGAACAATACCTGCTGCAAGCGCATATATTTCTTATATAACTATCGATCCTGCCAATGCTAATAATGTGTGGGTGACTTTAAGTGGCTATTCAGCGGGCAATAAAGTTTTTAAAACCACTAACGGTGGTACCACCTGGACGAATATATCCTACAACTTACCAAATTTGCCGGCCAACTGTTCTGTGTATGAGTTGGGAAATACAAACGGAAGAGTTTATGTTGGTATGGATGTTGGTGTTTATTATATCGATAATTCGTCGGGATCGTGGACACTTTATAATACCGGATTACCAAATACACCGGTGTTTGATCTGCGGATATCTCCGGTTGCACCGACAAAACTTAGAGCCGCAACATTTGGGCGAGGTGTTTACCAAGTGGATATTGTTCCAAGCGCAACCGTTCCGGTAAGCGCCTTTAATTATCAGGGTAGTAATTGTGGAACACCTGCCACTTTAGTGTGTAACGATATTTCTACTAACTCACCAAATAGCTGGGCGTGGACCGTTACTCCGGCTACAGGCGTTACAATTAATACGCCTACTTCGCCAAACCCAACTATCACCTTTAATAATGTTGGAACGTATACAGTTTCTTTAACTGCTTCTAATGGATTTGGAACAGGAAGTTTATTTAATAAAACCGTTACCATTTCAGTAAATCCTACTGTGAATGTTAGCGCAAGTTCTACGGTTATTTGTTTGAACCAATCGGTTACTTTAAATGCATCGGGTGCAAATACTTATACCTGGCAACCCGGTGGTTCAACCGGTACAAGCGTAACGTATACTCCAAATATTACACAAGTATTTACCGTTACGGGTTCAAATGCGGCTGGTTGTTCCGATATGGATACAGTTACCGTTAATGTTTCTTTATGTTTGGGAATCTTACCGGTTACGAATGGCGCCATCAAATTTTCAGTTTTCCCAAATCCTACCAATGATAAAATAACTGTAAGAATGGATGTTAAACAAACAGCTGACATTCTTTTTGAATTGACAGATGTTTCAGGAAAGCTTGTTTTAAAACAAAATGTAAAATTCACCAACGATAAAACCGATGAACAACTAAATATTGGCGGATACCCTTCGGGCGCTTATTTTTTAAAGATAAGTTCAAAAGAAGGTAGTTCGCAAATGATAAAAATAATTAAACAGTGATAAATGAATAAAAATCTAAACCTAAGAACTATGAAAAGAAAATTACAAATAATTATAGTGGCCTCTATGAGCACTTTTTTATTGACTGAGTTGAAAGCTCAGACGGCTTGTTTTTTACCGCAGGCAAATTATACGGTTGGTATTGCTCCTGTGGGCGTTACTACCGGCGATTTTAATAATGATGGAAAACAAGATATCGCGGTTTCGAATCAAGGAGCTAACGTTTCCATTTTGTTAGGAAATGGCGCTGGAACATTTGGAGCGGCAATTAATTCACCGGCCAGCACTCAGCCGTATGGTATTGCTAAAGGCGATTTTAATGGTGATGGCAAATTGGATCTTGCAGTTACAAGTATTAACGCGGCAAATGTGTCGGTGCTGTTAGGCATTGGAACAGGTAGTTTTAACGCGCCCGTAACTTATACGGTTGGTGCTAATGCCCGCGGAGTAGCTGTTGGTGATCTTAATAATGATACCAAATTGGATCTCGTGGTTGCTTCACCTGTTTCTTCAAGTGTTGCGATATTAATGGGTAGTGGTCTCGGAACTTTTACATCAACTACTTATTATACTTGCGTTGCCGGCGCTTATGCTGCAACCATTGCCGATTTTAACAACGATGGTAATAAAGATGTTGCTTTAGCTAATTTTACAACAAATAATGCTGTGGTACTGCTTGGAAATGGAACTGGCGCACTTGGTGCTCCTGCAAATTATGCCGTTAGTACTGGTCCCGAATTTATTGCGTATGGTGATTTTAATGGTGATGGAAAATGGGATCTGGCAACGGCCAATAACACCGGCAATAACGTTTCTATGATTTTAGGATCGGCTACCGGAACTTTTGGAGCCGCCACTAATTATACTACAGGTTTTACATCACGTGGTATAACTGTTGCAGATTTTAATGGCGATGGAAGACATGATATCGCTACTGCAAATCCTGGTGGAAATAA
>JBGASH010000192.1:0-6042 GCA_044229775.1 Bacteroidia bacterium | reverse complement strand
TATTACTGCTTGCATTAATCGCGAGCGCAAGGCTGAGTATGAAATGTATAAAGTGACGTATAGTTATTTAATGAGTATTTGTATTCGATACACCCGCAACGAAGATCTGGCTAAGGAAACCCTTAATGTTGGTTTCTTGAAAATACTTAACAGTTTAGAAAAATATAACACCGAAATCCCATTCAACATTTGGATCCGAAAGATCATGGTGAACACCTTGATTGACGAATACCGCAAGAATAAAAAACACGGCGAAAAGATCGAATACATTGAAGATTATCACGAATCGAGTGATTATTCGGAAGTGAACGACGCCATCACCAAGATCAATGCGCAGCAAATTCACAAACTGATTGCTACACTGCCACCGGCGAGTCAGCAAGTATTTAATTTGTACGTGATAGATGGCTATAACCACCGCGAAATTGCCGAGATGATCAACATCAGTGAAGGCACATCGAAATGGCATTTGAATTTTGCGAGAACAAAACTAAAAGAATTATTAAGCAATAAAGTATCACCTGTTAAACAAAGTGCATAATGACTGAGAAAGAAAATTTTGATGATCTAATAAGGCAAAAACTTTCGGAAGAAGAGTTTCCCTTTGACGAGAAGAACTGGGAGAAAGCTGCCAGTATGATAGACGCTTCGCGCGGCTCTACTAAAAAACCTTTTGGCTATATCGCCCTTGCTGCGCTACTGGTGATCTCCTTATGCGTGGTTATTCCGGTAATTTATTATAACAACAATGATAATAACATCGCCGAAAATAATACAACCGTTCAAACCAATTCAAATTCTTCCGAAAACAGCAATTCAAAATCTGAAATTACCAATAACAACCTGCCAACTTCTGTGGCGACTAATTTTGATAATCAGGATGCAAAACCAAATTCAGAGACTTCTAACACTTCTATAACTTCTAATGAGAATACCTCTACCAATTCAAACGCCAATGCGATCACAAAAAACGAAACAGCTAACGAAGCCGTAACGAAACAAGAACCACGCAGTCCGAAACGCGAAACGCAAGGCAATACCAATTCAAATCCAGCTGCCGATGCCAGTAAGATCAATACTACAGCTAAAACACAAAGTGCAAAGTCGCAAGTAAACAAATCTAATACCGCTAAAACAAATGTTACAGTGAATGGTTCCAATAGCGGTAACACTAAACCGACCGTATCAAAAACTAAAACAATTGTAAAAACAAAAGGAACAGATGTAACTTCTAATGGATCTTCTAAAAACACCAATGCTGCACGAACTGGAAATAAAAAATCGGGCGCCGATAAAGCTGCTGAAGCTAAAGCAAAAGCCGACCGTATAGCTGCAGAAAAAGCCGAAGCCGATAAGATCGCCTTAGATAAAGCTAACGCTGAAAAAGCGGCCGCAGATAAAGCCATTGCTGATAAAAAAGCAGCGGAGGAAAAAGCTATCGCTGATAAAAAAGCTGCCGACGAAAAAGCCATTGCCGAAAAATTGGCCGCTGAGAAATTAGCTGCCGATAAAGCAGCTGAAGAAAAAGCCGCAGCTGAAAAATTAGCCGCTGATAAAGCTGCTAAAGAAAAAGCGGCTGCCGAAAAGTTGGCCGCTGATAAAGCCGCTCAAGACAAAGCCAATGCCGAAAAAACCAAAACACCTCCTTCAAAAAACGTTTTATGGGTTGAAGCAGGCGGCGATTATTTGTTAGGATGGGATAACGGTGGTAAAAAAGACGCTAATGGCTTGAATATTATTGGCGGGTTAAACTTTACACACTTATTCACTAATAAGATCGGTGTATCTATTGGAGCACAATACAATTCTATTTCAAATATCAAAGGCTGTATTTACTCCGCGCAAAGAACTACTTACGAGTTTGGCGATGTGCGCGATATTACAAATGTGAGCACCCAAAAATTACATTATTTAGTGGCACCTATAAAATTCCATTTCGTTATTAATAACAATAATACGATTGGTGCCGGTGTAAACATTGCGTATTTAATTAATTCGAAAAGCAGCGTTGAGACCTACACACAGAAATTGAACACCCAATCCAACAGAAAAGTGGAAACAAGTCCAGGATATTATAATGGTTTTGCTTCTCCCGATGTGCAGCTTTCTGTATTCTACAAAAGAAGAATATATAAAGGCTTAGGCGTTAACACCGAGTTTATTTACGGTTTAAGCGATGTGAAGAACGATGCATTCTTTAATAGTGCTGAAGCAAAACAAAGAACCATGGGCTTTAAATTAACTTTAACCTACGACCTGATCAGTAAATAGAACCAGAGCTTGAAAAAAATTAAATTACATATTTTTGCCATTGTTGCCAGAAAGCTTGTTGGTTTCGTGCAAAAAGAAAACGTATCCCGAAACTGTAACGGAAGGTGCGCCGGTATTTTATTTTAAAGCAACTGTCAACAATACCCCTCTCGAAATTTACGGTGGACAAAACAATTATTACATGTATTCGTCGTGGATACAAGATGCTAATGGCGTTTACAATTTAATTGCTAATCTTAAACCTAACAACGGTAGCGTTCAAAATAGTTTGCAGATCCAAATAAACGACGAACAGGCATCGGCCTTAAACGCCCCTTGCGCGGCCGATAATGCTCTTGATAATGTTTACTACCCTTTAAGGAACGGTGCGGCGGCGGCTCTTCAGTATTCGGTTCAATTCTCTTCCAAATTTGATAAAGGCTTTTCGCCACAGTATACCTGGAATTTTGGTGATGGCACTCCGGTTTCTGCACAGGCGTCACCTATTCATGTTTTTAAACGTTTCGGTAATTATAATGTTTGTTTAAGTGCAACCGGTTTCAGTAATACCTGTACCAGTAACTTATGTAATAACTATAACAGCGGTTTGCCGGGTAATAATTTTAATTCTGCTATCACCGTTATTAATGATTCTTTGACCCATGCGCAATTTGTGCATGTACCCAAAGGTGGTGTTCCGCCTTACACGTATAAATGGGATTTTGGTGATGGTGGAAGTACTTCAACGCTTGCAAGTCCGTCGTTCACCTATCAGGGCGATGGCATTTGGTACGTTACTTTAGATGTGACCGATGCTAACGGCAATAAATCCACCTGTCATTATAATTTCGATACACAAAATAGTTTGTATTGCGCTATTAATTATAGTGTGGTGAGCTCTACGCCGGTTGCCAATCCAAAAGAATTTTCGAATATTATCATAAACTGGACCGATGCATCGGGAAAAAAGTATACCTCTGATCATGCACAGCAACCAACTGATAGTTATTTCCAGGTATTATCTTCTGAAAATTATTTGGATAACGAGAATGGTCAAAGGACCAAAAAGATCCACGTGAAATTTAAATGTTCGGTCTATGAAATAGGAAATACTGCCAATAAGATCACTATCGATGGTGCCGATGCGATACTAGCAGTAGCTTATAAAAATTAACTTTAGTCAACTTGAAACAACATTCTATAAGATATACTTCGATTTTCCCCAACACTTTTGCATTTCCGTACGTATTAGTGTATCAGAGCCATGAAACACATTAGAATATTTTCTTTAGTAATAGTTGCGGTTTGCTTTTTAGTTTCGTGTAAAAAGAAAACCTATCCCGAAACAGTAGTTGAAGGTACTCCGGTATTTTATTTTAAAGGAACGGTAAATAATTCACCTATAGAAATTCATGGTGGAACCGATAGTTACTATATGTATTCATCCTGGGCCCAGGATGCTAACGGCGTATACGGTTTAGTGGGGAATTTACGTCCGAGTAACGGCTCACAAAACAGTATTCAAATACAAATAAATGATCAGCGGGTACAGGCCCAAAACGCTTCCTGTGAAATTGACAGCGCTTTATATAATGGTTATTATCCTTACAAAACCGGGGCCAATGCGGCCGGCGGTTGTTTGTTGTACAGTTTGCAATTTTTTCCAACTTTAAAGAACGGTTATTATCCGCAGTATAGCTGGAATTTTGGCGATGGCAGTTCTGTGTCAACACAAACAAGCCCTGTACATTTTTTTAAGCGCTTCCAAAATTACAATATCAGTTTAACGGCCACTACAGGTAGTTTTGGAACAAGTACCATCAATAACTGGTTCAATACAACCCCTGGAAGTTTTAATGCGGGAATAACCATTTTATCTGATACCGGTAAAACCGTAAGCGCTAGCTTTAAAAACATGAGTAGCATTCCTCCTTACCTTGGTGGCGTTGGAAATGTTTCCAATTTCACCTACACATGGGATTTTTGCAATGACGGTGGTTGCGGCGGATCAGCTCCCACTTCTTCTTCTTCTTCTTTTGTTTATGCAAATCAGGAAACAGCTCGAATTAAATTAACTGTTACCGATCAAAGTGGAGTCAGCACGGTTGCAAGATACAATCACGCTACGCAGTTAAGTCAAGCTTGCGCTGTAAATTATTCTTACAGCGTTACACCCTACCCTAACCAAAAAGATTTCTCTAATATTATTATAACCTGGACCAATGCAGCGGGACAAGTTTATACCTCCAATCATTCGGCGCAACCCGGCGACAGTTATTTTCAGATCTTATCTGTTGAGGATTACGCCAACAACGAAAAAGGAGAAAAAACAAAAAAGGTTCATGTGAAATTTAAATGTACAGTATACCCTTCAAGCACTTCAAGCACAGGCGGAATAGATATAAATAACGGAGAAGCAGTAATTGCAGTAGCTTATAAGTAAATTTATTTTATTGATTATTAGTTAGTTACAATGAAATAAGAAATTATTTTATTTTCACCCAACCCTTTTAAAACTGTAGGCGTATTAGTGTAACAAGGAGGCGTTCTGCTTCTTTAATAAAGTATATTAGTTAGTGTGTGATTAAAAGCTCCGGAGAAGTCCGGAGCTTTTTTATTTTCAATCATTTCTAAAAAAAATTTAGCCGCTTCCCCAACCCTTTCTCTTTTATGGGCGTATCAGTATTGCATAGGCATCGTTGAATGCCTTAAAAATATAGACAAACAAATACTAAACAAATAAAAAACAAACAAGATGAAACAAACAAACAACACCAATCAGTTCTTTCAAAAGACCATTTTGCTAATTGCTCTTTTGTTCTTTTCTACTTTAATTAAATCGCAGTGTGCCGCTAATTTTAGTATGTCTACCGGTCCTAACGGACTTGTGACCTTTACAAGCACTTCAACAGGCACATTAAGTTGGACGCAATACAGCTGGACCTATGGTGACGGTGGTACCGGAAGTGGTATTACTAGCGCTCATACCTATACTTCTAACGGTTGGAAAAAGATCTGCTTAACTATAAACAATTTTTCTCCTGCATGTACCAGTACCAAATGCGATTCCATTAAAGTTACCAATGCTTCCTCATCATCTGCTTGTCAGGCTGCTTTCACCCCTTCGGGTTGTGTAAACGGACAAGTTACTTTTATTAATACCTCTACAGGAACAGGAAATTTTACCTACTACAATTGGACATTTGGTGATGGCGGATTTGGCTGGGCAAAAAATCCGGTTCATACATATACCGCTAATGGTATATATAATGTTTGCTTAACCATTAAAGATTCTACCAGCGGTTGCAACAGTACAAAATGTATGACGGTAAACGTTAATTGTGTTACATCCAGTTCGGTTTGTCAGGCTGCTTTTACGCCTTCGGGTTGTGTAAACGGTTTGGTACAATTTTATAGCACTTCAACCGGCGTTGGTAATTTTACAACTTATAAATACACGTTTGGCGATGGCGGACAAGCCTTTACAAAAAACGCTTCTCATACTTATACTGCCAATGGTGTTTACAACGTGTGTTTAACCATTAAAGATTCTACCAGCGGTTGTAATAGTACAAAATGTCAAACCGTGAACGTTAACTGTGTTACATCAAGCTCGGTTTGTCAGGCCGCCTTTACCGCATCGGGATGTGTTAATGGTACAGTTCAGTTTTATAGCACGTCAACAGGCGTTGGTAATTTTACTACATATAAATACACCTTCGGCGATGGTGGATTAGCTTTCACAAAAAATGCATCACACACATATACTGCTAATGGTGTATATAACGTTTG
>JBGASH010000008.1:0-44635 GCA_044229775.1 Bacteroidia bacterium | reverse complement strand
TTACACTTCCATTACCGAAATTGCTCCAACCATCAGTGTTTTATTGAACATGCCATATCCCAATGGTTGTACTTCTCAGCCCATCAAAGGGGCTTTGATCAAATAAAGAAAATTTATTTAAAATGAATGTCGACCTGATGTTTCTGAAAGGTTGTTTAACGCGTCGGCTAAAAACTGGTATCCTTTATCTGTTAACGGATGCGTTCTTGAGCTAATATGGCGCTTAGCGGACATGTAGCCACATCGGCACCTAATTTAGCGCATTGAATGATATGAATGGGATGACGCACTGAGGCCGCTAAAATTTCTGTTTTAAATCCGTAATTATCGTAAATGGTGCGAATATCATCGATCAGGTCCATGCCATCGGTACTAACATCATCTAAACGACCAATGAACGGAGATACATAACTTGCTCCGCTTTAGCGACAATAACACTGACCGGCGCTGAAAACAAGTGTACAGTTAATTTTTGATTGCCTTTATCCGTAAAATATTTTATGGCTTTAACGCCTTCTTTGATCATGGGCACTTTCACTACGAATTTGCGCCAATTTAGCAAGGGCTTCTCCTTCTTTCACCATGCCTTCAAAATCGGTTGAGATCACTTCAGCACTTCATCACCATTAATCTTTTCGTATGTCAACATAGTGTTTCAAAATATTTTCTTGCCCTTTAATACCTTCTTTAGCCATCAACGATGGGTTAGTGGTTACGCCATCTAAAACACCTAGGTCTTGTGCTTCCTTTATTTGAGCAAGATTTGCTGTATCGATAAAAAATTTCATAATGTATTTTTAGAATTACTTTTAGTCATCCTTCGTCAAGCTCAGGATGACACTACAAAATTAGAATTACCTACGTAACAAAACGACTTTGTTTAAATAATGTTGAAGAATTGTTTTGTTTGAGCCTTGCTTAGTACCTCATACCTCGTATTTCGTACCTCGTATTTCGTACCTCGTATTTCGTACCTCGTATTTCGTACTTTGAATTATCCTTTATTAGTGGCAATTACTTTACCGGTTTCGCCATTTATAAGTACACTGTAGGTGGTGTATGACTCGGCCTCCGAGTTTGAATTGGGCGCCATAAAATAAAAATACCAAACAAAACCATATTCTTTTTTAGTAAGGTCATATTCGGTCGAAATTTCGGCGTAAAGTTTATCGCTGTTCTTTTTTAAAACTTCATCAGCACTCATCGCAATTTTTTTGGCTTCAGCATAGGGAATTATTTTAACACCTTTTTTCTTGATGCTCTCCGGTAAACGTGTAAAATTTTTGAAAGCTATATCTTTCATTACGCCATTTTGTTTCGGACTATTACGATACACCAGTGAGAAAACCACGTGACTTTCTTTAATGTCTTTAAAATTGAAAGAGTAAAACACCGTGTAATTATTCCACACTTCACCACCGGTAAGAACACCTTTTGCTGATCGCATTTTATGTAGTGTACATTTTGCGTTAGCGTCGAAGCGGTTTTACCTATTTCAAAATAATGACGCTGTCGCAGCTCTTTTTTACACATTAAGAGGTAGGGCAACTCCGTAAGTTGTTTGAGCTAAAGTCTTCTGACCAAGCGAGCATAAAAGGTAAAGAAAGGCGGTTTTTAAGTTCATCTCTTGTTTTTTCCAATAATTATGCCAAAAAAGATGGGTAAGCTACTTATAATCGCACCGCTCAACCGCCTACCCTTGCTCCGTTCCCGTCCTGGGGTTTGGCAGGAGCTGGTCGTACTAGACTTACCCACCGGTGCAAAATTAACATTTATTCATTTTAGGTAAATTTTCGCAAAATTTGTGGCTAATTGTTTGCGTTATAGCGCAAAACCCTCGTGTAGACATTTCGGTAGTAATACACCTTAAAAGACGAAGCTGAATCATGCGAACTTCACTTGGATCCGCAAGGTTATGAAACAACATAACTTTTCGTGCAAGTATTTTTATTGATGATGGAAGCAAGGATGGTTCCTGGCAAACCATAGAAGAACTCTCTAAAAAAGACAATAACGTTAAAGCCATTAAGTTTCGCCGCAATTATGGTAAATCACCCGCCTTATTTGTTGGGTTCGAAGAGGCCTCCGGCGATGTGGTAATAACCATGGATGCCGATCTGCAGGATAGTCCTGACGAGATCCCTGAACTTTACAACATGGTAGTTAAAGAGGGCTTTGATCTTGTTAGTGGCTGGAAACAAAAACGTTTTGATAACACTTTTACTAAGAATATCCCTTCTAAATTATATAATTGGACCAACCGAAAAATAAGCGGATTGAAACTGCACGACATGAATTGCGGACTGAAAGCTTATAAAAAGGAAGTGGTTAAATGCATTGAAGTGTATGGCGAGATGCACCGTTTTATTCCGGTTCTGGCAAAAAACGCGGGATTTGATAAAATAGGGGAGAAGGTAGTACAACATCAGGCAAGAAAATACGGCGTAAGTAAATTTGGATGGGATCGGTTCATCAACGGTTTTTTAGACCTTATGACCATTACCTTTTTATCAAAATTCGGCAAAAGACCTATGCATTTTTTCGGGGTATTGGGTACACTCATGTTCTTTGTTGGTTTTTTAGCTACCATTTATTTAGGCGTTGATAAATTATATCATGTGTTCAACCATATTCCGGCTCGTTTAATTACACAGCGACCATTATTTTATATTGCTTTAACCACCATGGTACTGGGAAGCATGATGTTTTTAGCCGGATTTATTGGCGAATTGGTTTTACGAAATTCGCCGGTGCGTAATAATTATCTTTTAGAAAAAAAGATCAATCTGGGCTAATGGCTCCACAATCCAACAATAAACCGCCACGGCAGCCATTATCGCCCGAAGAGCTCAGTTATTTTATTAAACTTCGAAAATTACGCCAGCTCAAGGTCATTGAGAAATTTAAGAAAAGCCGCACCTACAAAGTTCTTAACGGATTTAATTTAGTAGCTATAGTGATCTATTCGGAATTGATCTTTTCGTTTTTGGGGAATTGCAATTTTGAAGGACATTACATGAAAAGTTTTACGCCTTTATCAGGTAACGAGTCTTTAGGTGGTAAGCGTATCTACAACAGTTTTATGATCACCTCGGTAAATGATGTGGTTTACGACGTAACCTTACACGACACCTGCGGTACTTTGCCGGATCCAACAAAACGACTCGAGCGATTTTATGTTGGAAAGGACTGGATCTTTCAAAAAGAGATCAAAGTAAAATATTCCGATTATTCCGATTCGTATATTTTAAAACCGGCCGCGTCGCTGTTGTTCATTTCCTGTTTAATGGGGATCGTAACCTTTTCGGCCTTTGGCTATAATTTAAATCAGGTGGAATTATCGCTGGTGTCCATTTCCATTCTTAACGCGATAAGTTTATTGTGTTTTTTGTTACTCTAAAGGTCGGAGTCGTACATGTCGCCGGGCGAGAATCATCTTTTCATTATAAGGAATGTTCTTACCGTAGCGTTGTTTCATGATCTTTTGAACTTTTGGATGAGAGAGGTCGTATTCTTTCATCGCTTTTGGTTTTCCTACTTCAATATTTAAAGCGTGGTTATAAAGTTTCCAAACAAATTCGGAACAGTATAATTCATCATCTCCCCAGTTAAAACCCAGGTCGTAATGGATTCCTAATTTCGATCTAGCCTCCACCAGCATTTTTTTAATGATGGCATCAGTTAAAAGTGTTTGATCTTTCATGCGTTTTAAATAATATTTTCCATCGGCGCTCATGTTTACAAACTCCTCAAAAGTGTTTTTCGAAACGGGTTCTACGGCATGATAAACCATAGCCTTGCCGTTTTCAATAAAAACAATGCCAACGTGCGTGTATTTGGATTTTGTAGCCAGTTGTATCGCCGTGCCTTGTCCACCCGGATTAACAATAAAAACAATATCGCCGTTCTTTAAAGGCTCACTGCTTTTAGGTAGAAAGGAAGTGAGAAAAAAGTTAAATGCGAATGCGAAGTGTAGAATAAGTTTTAGCATGTTCATGATACGCTTGAAACGTACAATTTGTTACAGCTTTAACAAAATTTTGGAGGTTTTTTTAATAGCGGCTATAATTGATGCGGGCTGAGGAAACGATCTTAATTCGGAAATGATGAGTTCCAATTCGGGTTTTAGCTCAGGGTATTTTTTACAGATGTTGGCCAGCGTGTACATTGAAAAAACCCGTATGGCATGGGGTAAGGTAGCGTTTTTCAGATACCTTATACATACATCGTAAACGGCACTGCAATATTTATCCGGAATATCAATTTCCCAAAAGATGCGTGTGGTATTTCTTAAAATAGCCGGGTGTAAATTTTTTTCAGATAATTTTTTTAAGAGTTTATGAATGTGTGGTGTTATAAGTTGCGGCTGTTCGGCAGCTACATAACTTAAAGGCCATCCTGCCCATTGGGAAATGAAAGGATCGGTACCTAAAAAAAGTTTCAATAATTCGTTAAAGCGCTTTTTGTTGCTGCCTACGTATTTTACGATGGCGTTTGTTTGCTTTTTAGATGGCCGGGCTAATATAACAGCTTTTAAATTCAAAAATTATTCCTCCAAATTAAAATTACTACACCAATAATAGCAACCATACAAGCAAAAACCGACTGAATAGTGATTTTTTCTTTATACACTAAAAGATTAACCGGCAACACAAAAACGGGAAGCATAGCAAAAATAGTTTGAGCAACCGCCACTTCCATTCTTTGAATGGCCATCAAAGAACAGGTAACACCACAAATAGGTCCTAGCAAAGTTCCTAAGATCATGAAAGGGATACCGTTATTTTTATTTTTAAGAATGGGTTTAGAGTTTTCGAGTAATTTTTTTAGAAAGAAGGAGCTAATGAACGCCACGATAAAGGCAAACATTAACCTTATCCATACCGCGTGCATGGTAGGAAGTTTATCGGGATAGGCGTCCATTCCTAATTTTGAAAGCGCTAAACCGGTTCCCTGACAAAGGGCGCCAATAATGGCGTAAATAATTCCTTTTTTATCGCGGGTAAAACCGGCATGACTGGCAGCGGCCTCATCTTTTTTAGAGAGTGTTAGCCAAATTACACCACTAATGGTGATGGCTATTCCGACAATACCTATCAAATTTATTTTTTCGCCCAACAACAGATACCCAATAAGCAGCGCAGCACCCGGAGCAAAGGTGGTGTATAAGCTCCCCAATTTTGGACCAATCAAAGTAAAGGAGGTAAAGCTGCAGTAATCACCGATCGTAAAACCTATAATTCCCGATAAGCCTAAATAAATATAATGGTATTTGTGGGGATCGGAAAAAAGATGTGTGAAAGAAACGGAGTCGTTGAAATAAAGTATGAACGACATAATGACCCACGCCAATAATAAACGGTATTGGTTAGTAGCGGCGGTACCAAGGCGCTTGGAAGCAGCGGTGAATGGAAAAATTCCTAAACTCCAACAAAGGGTGGTGATGATGGCGTATACTTCACCGCTCATGCCTTATAAATTCTATCACCAAAAATTAAACTTCCTATCCTTATCATGTTACTTCCTTCCTCAATGGCAATTTTGTAATCGGAACTCATGCCATATGAGAAAACCCGTAATCCTAAACCCGAAACCCGCTGCGACAATTCTTTTATAGAACGAAATTCCTTTCTTATCAGATTTTCATCAGAAGTATTAGATGCCATCCCCATAAAGCCAACCACTTTCACATTCTTCAGGTTTTTGAACTCATCAGTGTTAAGTAGCGCTTCAGCTTCTATGGGATCAAATCCAAATTTTGTTTCTTCTTTGGCAATATAGATCTGAAGCAAACAATCAATAACACGGTTATTTTTTTGCGCTTGCTTGTCTATCTCTTTTAAAAGTTTAAACGAATCCACCCCGTGGATAAGATGTACAAAAGGGGCGATGAATTTTACTTTATTACTTTGTAGATGTCCGATAAAATGCCAGCGTATGTCTTTTGGTAATTGTTCTTGTTTATCCACTAACTCCTGAACGTAATTTTCTCCAAAGTCTTTTTGTCCGGCTTCGTAAGCTTCCTTAATTAATTCAGCAGGTTTTGTTTTTGAAACGGCAATTAATGTAACTTCAGAAGGAAGAGTGGATTTTAATGTAATAAGTTTTTCTTTTATACTTCCCATTGACTAATTGTCAAATTGTTTAATTGTCAAATCGAATTATTCTTCAAAACTATAAATAACCAAACCACTTCTCATTTTTGGTTCTACCCAGGTTGATTTTGGTGGCATGATGTTGTTGGTATCGGCTATCCATTTTAAATGTTCCATGGTAACAGGATAAAGTCCGAATGCCACAGCCGCTTTTCCTTCATCAACCGCTTTTTTCAAGGCTTCGGCCCCTTTATGCCCGGTATAAATCCAATGCGCTTATCGGTTTTAAGATCGTGCAACATATCAAAATAGGAGACAATATATGTTCGGTTAAAATGGCGGCGTCTAAACTATGTACAGGATCTTTGGGTTATAAATATTTCCTTTTGCTTTTAATGAAAACCATCTTTTATTCACGTACATGGTTATCTCATGTTTTTGTTGCGGCTTAGCGGTTTCGGCTTTTATTTCCGATACGTCAAATTCAGTCTTTATTTTTTTAAGCAGGTCTTCAATAGAAAGACCATTCAGATCTTTTACAAATCGGTTATAATCGTAAATTTTTAATTGCGATTCGGGAAAAAACACACCGAGGTAATAATTGAATGCTTCCTTACCTGTATAATTTTTATGAGCATTGCGTTTTATTTTTCCCAATAGAGCAGAGGAGGCCGATCGGTGGTGACCATCGGCAATATAAATGTGCGGTATATTCTTAAAGCGCTCGGCAATTAGTTGTACGGTCTTTTTATCATTCACTACCCATAAAGTGTGTCTGACCTTGTCGGTGGTAGTAAAATCATAATCGGGCCGCTCCTTTATTACCTGATCGGTTGTTTTGTCAATAACACTATCATTTGGATAACAGAACAGAACCGGTTCGGCATTGAACTCGCAAACTTCCAAATAATCTTTTAATTTTTCCTCGCGTTCGGTTAAAGTTTGTTCGTGAATTTTGATAACGCCGTTTATGTAATCGTCAATTCCAGTGCAGGCAATGATGCCGGTATAGGTATTTCCTTCTTTTATCTGACGGTAAACATAATATGCCGACGACTCATCACGCATTAAAATTTGATCGCTAACAAATTTCTTAAAAGTTCTTTTGACCTTGTTCAACCGTTCTTTCGACCCGGGTTTGGTTTTAACCCCGTCGTCAAAATCAGGATTGATAACATGCAAAAAAGTATAAGGATTACCTGAGAGTTTATCGCGAAGCTCAGCAATATTATACCCATCCACCGAGCGGGAAGCAACAAGATGAACTTTGTCGACAGTAGGGCGAAGGGCTCTAAATGGGATTACTTGTGCCATTGGAGTTGATAGTCTATAGTTTATAGTTTATGGCAATCATAATGAATTTCGAAGACCGCTTAACATCCGGATCGGTTCCAATAGTTTTTGTCTTGACTTTTCATTTTCACTTTCGGAAATGTATTTTCGCCGTAAAGCTAATGTCGTACAAGTTACACATTCGTTAATAGATTTGTAAGCAATTCGTATAAAATTTATAAATTCATTTTTTGTTCCACCACTACCTTCACTAATGTTTAAAGAGATCGATGTTGCAGCTCGATTAAACTGAGAACTCAAATTATTCAGTTCACTTTTTGGGAATTTAGAAGTTAACTCATAAACAAGATCAATATAATCTAAAGCTTTTTGATAAACCACCAAGCTCTCAAAGTTAAATTCATTTAAACTATAAACTACTTTAACGCATCTATTATTTTCTCAGCTAATTCCACGCCAATTCTCTCTTGTGCTTCATTTGTTGCGGCGCCAATGTGCGGTGTTAACGAAATTTTTGGGTGGGTTAAAATTTCGGTTGAAGGTTTAGGCTCATTGGTGAAAACATCTAAGCAGGCATGTGAAATTTTTCCTGAATTCAATCCTTCTATTAAAGCGGCTTCATCAATTACGCCGCCACGAGCTGCATTTATCAAGATCACACCATTCTTCATAATGTCAATTTCTTCTTTAGCAATTAACTTTCCGCCGGGCACGTGCATCGAAATAAAATCGCTATGTTTTAAAAGCTCGTCCATGGCAACGGTTTTTATTTTTACCTGAACAGGAGAAACACCATCTATTTCAAGAACTAATCCCGCTTCTTTTACAAATGGATCAAAGGCTAAAACTTTCATTCCTAAACCCAGCGCCATTTTTGCGGCATACTGCCCAATTCTTCCAAAACCAACGATCCCCATGGTTTTCCCTCTTAATTCAACACCTTTAGCGTATTTCTTTTTAAGGTCTTCAAATTTTTCACTTCCGTTTACCGGCATTTGTCGGTTACTGTCATATAAAAAACGCACGGCGTTAAACAAATGGGCAAAGACCAATTCGGCCACCGAATTAGAAGAAGCTGCCGGGGTGTTGATCACATTAATGCCTTTGCTTCTGGCATAATCAACGTCAATATTATCCATACCAACCCCGCCACGACCAATTACTTTTAAACCGGCACAGGCATCGATCACATCTTTGCGCACTTTGGTGGCGCTTCTTACCGTGAGTGCCACGTAATTTTTATCGTTTATTTCTTTGGCTAAATTTTCCTGAGCTACTTTGTCGGTTATTACCGTGAAACCGGCTTTTTCCAGAAGCGATTTTCCTACCGCGTCGATGCCATCATTGGCTAAGATCTTTTTACTCATAAAGGGGTTATTTAATAACGACAAATCTAAATAAAAAAAACCATTCCCTTAGCAGGAATGGCTCTTAAAACAAAAACACACATTATTTATTATTAACCCATTACTCTTTTATCATTAACGATTTTGAATCGGAATAACTTTCTTCTTGAGAACCAAAGTCAATATCCTTCCAATTGGTGTTAGCAGCAACCGATTCGTTAGTTACATAAGAACCGTAAAGCATAACCGGTTGCGAATCGGCTTTATTAGTTTTCATAAGTCCCAGCATAACCGGCGACAAGATCTCGAGACAAAAAATGCCGGCGAGGGTGAGTTTTAAAATGGCTTTCATAATATATATGTTTAAATGCTGTTGTCTGCTTTATTATACCTTTAATTTGATTGAAAGGATACACTAAAAAGGGTGTTTTCAAATATCATGCCACAGTTTGTTTGCAGGTGGTAGGGAATAGGAGATAAGTGGTTTGCCGGTTTGTGGCAAGTAAAACGGAACAGTGTAAATTGCAATAAAAAAGTCCCGTCAATTTATAACGGGACCTCTAAAAATAGGTTACGGTATAGCTTATCCTTTTCGCTTCTCAAATTCTTTCATAACATCAACAAGGGCCTGAACACTTTCTAATGGTAAGGCATTGTATAACGAAGCGCGGTAGCCGCCAACATCTCTGTGTCCGCGAATACCACTAATGTTTGCTTCTTTCCACATCTTGTCAAACTCCGGTTCTAATTCGGGTTTATTCATTAAGAAACATACATTCATGTTGCTGCGATCTTCTTTCGCAACTGTTCCAACAAACATTGGGTTGCGATCAATTTCATTGTAAATACAATCGGCTTTGGCCTGATTTACTTTTTGGATCCAGCTAATGCCACCGTTCTTTTTTAACCACTGAAGGGTAAGTAAGGTTACATAGATCGGAAATACCGGAGGCGTATTATACATACTTCCGCCTTTAATATGAACCTGATAATCGAGCATGCTTAACATTTTTCGGCCTGTTTTACCAAGGATGTCTTTTTTTGCCATTACCATTGTGCTTCCGGCAGGACCCATGTTTTTTTGAGCACCGGCATAGATCAACGAGAAATCTTTGGCGTTAACTTTTGTACTAAATATATCCGAACTCATATCACACACTAAAGGGATAGAAGTTTTAGGAAAGCTTTTCATTTGTGTGCCGTAAATGGTGTTGTTAGAGGTAATGTGTAAATAGTCGGCATCAGATGGTATATCGTATCCTTTAGGAATGTAAGTGTATTTTTTGTCGGCCGAAGAAGCGATCACTTTAGTATTGCCAATGATCTTAGCCTCTTTAATAGCCTTGCTGGCCCAAACGCCAGTATCAACATAAGCGGCGTAACCGTTTTCGCGCAATAAATTATAAGGCACCATCGCAAACTGCAAACTGGCTCCGCCTCCTAAATACACCACTTCGTAATCGTCTCCCACTTCAAATAATTCCTTAATGATCGAACGGGCTTCGTCCATTACTTTTTCGTAATTTTTACTGCGGTGCGAAATTTCAAGCAATGATAAATTTAGATTGTCAAAATTAATGCAAGCCTCTGAAGCTTGTTTTAAAACTTCGGCCGGAAGTATACCGGGACCGGCACTGAAATTGTGAACTTTGGTGAGAGTTAATGTTGCCATAGCGATTAGGTTTAATTGCGAATCAAATTTAGAAATAAAAACAGCACAGAATTTAAAATTTTAGGACTTTCTTTGAATTATTTTCGAACTGTAAGATCAGATAATTGATCGGTTTTTCGCCCGAAAGATCGTACGTGATCTGGTAACTATCAATGCCTGAGAATAAAACCCTTCCTTTTTTGTCCAGTAACTTATTCCCTTCCTCTTCCTTAACCCAAAAAAAACTTTTTTCAACCGGAAGTATAGCTCCTTTGGTTTTAAAAACTTCAACGCCTTTAGAATTGATCAGAAAGGTTTCTTGTTTAAAAGTACAAATACTGATACTGTCCTCGAAGTCGGTAGCCGAATTAAATTTACACGGAATCATGATGGCCAGTTTTTTATCGGCAAAACCGTATTTGTTCTTGCGTTTTATTTTTAACAAACCGTTCTGTGCAAAACCCACCTCCTCAAATTTTTCAAAATCCACAACAATTTTTCCATTCTCATCCATTAAAGCTTGCTGTTTGTTTTTAACGAGCTTAAATAATTTTCCATTGGTATAATAATCCGCGCTAACTTCTTTTTTGTAATCAAATTCGGTATCAGTTATAAAGCAACCTTTGGTGTTAAAAAAGCCATACTTATTATTCTTCACCAAAATAAAAATGGTGCCTTTGGCTTTTACGATAAGGTCGTATTTGCATTCGAGGATCAGGTTGTCGTTTTGGTTAATGAGTCCGTATGCGTTATTGCTTTTTACTACAGCTGTTTTATTATCGTCAAAATCTCGAGATCCATTGGTATTGCGCCTTTGAAACAAATCCGGTTTTAGAAACAAAGCCATATAAACCATTATTCAAATAATAAGCGCAGTCGTTTTTGAAATCGCCCATTTTGTCGAATTGAGGAGTAATAATGTTATTTCCAAAAACATCAAGCGCGCCGTATTTTTTGTTTTGCTTAATGATATAAGCGTCTTCGCTTTCTTCCTGAATTTCTTCATATGGCCCCGATATTTTTTGCCCCTGATGGTTGATCAGAAACCAGTCGCCTTTAATGTTAACGGCCGCTTTACCATTGGAGAAAGCATAAGCTTCGTCGTAAAAAAAATTGAACGCGTTGGTGTTTTCTTTATTGATGAAGGTAGCGGAGTCGTTTCTTACAACCACAGCTAAACCCTCTTTAAATGGTGTAGCCGCTTCATAAACGGGCGGTACCATAAATTTGCCGCTGGTGTCTATAAACCCGGTATTATCATTATCGGTTACCGGGATCAAAATACGCGCGTTCAATTCTATTTCTTTATTGATCGAGTTTTTGAAAGGAAAATCAGGATATTTAGAAGCAAAATTTTGAAGTTCTTCGGTGTTATAAGATTTAACGCTGAGGGCATAAAGTAATTTCCAGGCCTCGGTAATGGAATTACTGTTCTTGTAATTTTTCACAAATTGATCCAGGCCATTCAGATCGCTGGTGTTCTTGTAAATGGTAAAAAGCTCGTCCTGGGCCGTTTTAACATATCTGTTATTGGGAAATTTATTGATAAAGGCAATGAACTGTAGCGCGTTTTTTGATGTAGTTTGTTCTTCAAAAATTTGTTTGTCCAACAAACTGAAATAATCTTTTAAAAAAAAGCTTTCAGGAAAACGTAAAATAAATTGTTTGGTACTGTCACTGTAATTATAAGTAAGATTGGATTTGTAATACAGTTCATCCCTCAGGAAAAACGCTTCGTTTCTAAGTTTTTTAGAAGCGAAAGTTTGCTGGCGTAAAAATTGGTGATATTTTTCAACGGTATTGGTTTCGTAAATTTTAAGCAGGCATTTTGAAGCAACACTATCGGCCAACTGACATATACTGTTACTATCGGTAATAAAGCCAAAAAAAGAGGATCTTACCGGTTTTTTAGAGAAATAATTACCGGCTAAAGTGATGAATTTAGCCGCGCTGTCCAAGCTATGAAAGGGGTTATCGTTACGGTAATAGATAACCGCCAAACCGTAGGCTGCAGCACTTTGGCCCTCCTGGTGGACTTTCGAATAAAAGAGTTTTTTAGCCTTAAAGTAGTCGTAAATGCTAAGGGCTTCAAAAGCATTGCCTATTTTATCGGCTTTGGCTATTAACAGGTTTGTGAATAGAAATAGTAAAAAAGTTGACGCATTTAAATTCAAAATATACTTTTGTAAGTAAAGCACAAAAATGTTCACAACCGGCCGTATAATTTTTAGTCTCGTGTTTCTGGTAGTGTTCATAGGGGGGCTTATTTGGTCGTTTAGGCGTGATGGGGCGGTCAATAAGGTCCACTATAAGAAGGTATATAAAATCGTTTTAGGGTTATTGGGCTTCATATTCGTACTTTACGTAATTGTTAAGCTTAGAAAGTACTTGTAAATCACCGTTTTTTTGACTATTTTTGTATGTTTTTTAACCATGGCACGTTATTTGTAAAAAGGCAGTTAATTTTTAAATAACATATCAGATAAAACAATGAAAAAAACAGTAATTATTTCTCTTTTATCGGTTTTAGCTTATCAGGTTAAACCTGCCACTTTGCTCATAGAGGGCAAGTTTCAAAACAAGAACATTTACGTTCAAAATTTTTACGGCGGATCAGGCGTTGGTTTTTGCGCCCTTGAAGTTAAGGTGAACGGAAATATTACAACCGATGAATGTCAGTCAAGCGCATTCGAGATCGATCTTGTTGCAATGAAGTTGAAATACGGTGATAAAGTAACTATCGAAATCATTCATAAGGATTTTTGTAAACCATTAGTGTTAAATGCCGAAGATCTTAAGCCGCGCCCAAGCTTCGAGATCATGACCATGAATGTTAGTACTACAGGTTTATTAAAATGGACCTCTAAAAACGAAAGCGGGCCATTACCTTACATTATTGAGCAGTACAAATGGAATAAATGGGTTCCGGTTGGAGAAGTTAGTGGTTTAGGCACAAGCGATATGCACGAATATCAGTTTCAGGTTTCTACTCACAGTGGCGAAAATAAATTCCGCGTTAAGCAAGTAGGACTTGGTGCATTACCAAAATATTCTAATCCGGTTACTGTTACCTCAATGTCGGAAAAACCTAATTACGCCATCAACAAGGATTATACTGCTTTGCAGTTCTCAACCGAAACGGCCTATGAACTATATGATGATTACGGGATAGTGAAAAAAGGTTTTGGAAAAGAAATAAAAATCGAAAATCTTAAAAAAGGAAAGTACTATTTGTGTTACGATAATCAGATTACTGAATTTGTTAAGAAAAAAAGTTAAAATGAAAAAAGCTATCGTTGCTATAGGTTTGTTCTTGTTTGTTAATTCTGCAAACGCCATTTCAACACTTTTAGTTGAAGGGAAATACCAGAATAAAAATCTATTTGTACAAAATTATTTTGGCGGTAATGGGGTTGGATTTTGTGCTATTGAAGTTAAAGTGAACGGAAGCATTACTACCGACGAGGTTAACTCAAGTGCTTTTGAAATTGACCTTGCTTCTTTAAAATTGAAATATGGTGATAAAGTAGTTATTGAGATCGTTCACAAAGAAGGGTGTATGCCAAAAGTATTGAACGTAGAAGACCTGAAGCCACGTCCAACTTTCGAAATGCTTACAATGAATATTACCGCTACAGGTTTGTTGAAATGGGCGGCAAAGGGTGAGGCAGGCGTTCTTCCCTACATTGTTGAGCAGTTTAAATGGAACAAATGGGTTCCGATCGGCGAAGTTCTTGGTTCAGGCACCCCCGAAGCGCATGATTACGAATTTCAAGTGGTAACACATAGCGGCGAAAATAAGTTCAGAGTGAAACAGATCGGTTTAGGATCTTATACAAAGTGTTCCGAACCCGTGATCTTAAACTCTACAATTGAAAAGCCAAAATACAATATTCCAAAAGATAACAACGCCATTGTGTTTTCTTACGAAACAGCTTATGAGGTTTATGATATTTACGGTATGGTAGTTAAAAAAGGATTTGGTAAGGAAATACGAATAGATAATCTGGAGCCAAGTAAATATTATTTGTGTTACGACAATCAGGTAACAGAATTCAGAAAAAAGCAGCCTAAAAATTAAGGTCGGGCAACACGCTTTTAAATTCGTTTAAGATCATCGCGGTTGCACCCCAAACAACTTTACCCTGTACGTCAAAGTACGGGGTTTTAAATTTTATGCCGGCTGTCGGTTCTACAGCGGTCACTTTAACGATGCGTGGATCCTTCAGGTCGTGAAGCGGTAATTCCAAAATGCTTTTCACTTCATTAACATTAAGGCCGTATTTTATTTCATCAGTAGTTAAAACCCCTACAAAAGGTAAAACCATAAATTTGCTAACAGGAATAAACACGGGTGTAAGTTGTCCTATAGTTTTAATGCCTTCGCTAATTCCAATTTCTTCGGCGCATTCGCGCAAGGCCGTTTGTTCTAAAGTACCGTCACTATCTTCAAACTTACCACCCGGCAAACTAATTTGGTTACTATGCCATCCATTGTAATCGTGCCTTTCGGTAAGAGGTATAATAAACGAATCGTGTTTTTTACAGAGTAATAACAATACGGCGCTTTTTCTATAATCGGAAGGGTTAAGATCCTGAGGTCGTATTTTTTCACGATTAACGTGCGCCATTTCATATTGCGCGTCGAGGCCCGGTAAAGGCAGTTTTAAACGATCTGAGAGCGAATTTATCCAACTTTGCGACATCAAAACAAAGGTATGAAAAGCCCTCTTATTTGGTGTTAATTAATGAAATTCACCACCTAAATTCGTTACATTTGTATAACAAAATTATGAGCGAATTTAAGCTAAATAGTATCGAAGAAGCCCTTGAGGATATTAAGCAAGGCAAGGTGATAATTGTGGTGGATGATGAGGACCGCGAGAACGAAGGCGATTTTTTAACCGCTGCCAAAAATGTAACACCCGAAATAATAAATTTTATGGCCACTCATGGCCGCGGATTGATATGCGCATCTGTTACCGAACAGCGTGCAGCCGAATTGAATTTGCATTTAATGGTGAGTAATAATACCGCTTCGCACGAAACCGCATTCACGGTTTCTATCGATCTTTTAGGTCATGGATGTACCACCGGAATTTCGGCGCAAGACAGGGCCAAAACCATTCAGGCATTAATTGATCCTGCAATAAAGCCCGAAGACTTTGGAAGACCAGGACATATTTTTCCTTTGATCGCCAAGAATGGCGGTGTGTTAAGAAGAACAGGACATACTGAAGCTACGATCGATCTTGCGCAAATGGCAGGTTTTGAACCTTGCGGCGTTTTAGTGGAAATTATGAATGAAGATGGAACAATGGCACGCTTGCCTGATCTTATGAAAATTTCTCAGAAATTCAATTTGAAGATCATATCCATTAAAGATCTTATTTCTTACCGACTTGCTAAAGAAAGTATCGTAACACGCGTTGTAGAGGTAGATATGCCAACACAACTGGGCGATTTTAAATTGAAGGCTTATAAAGTAAATACCAACGGTCAGGAACATATTGCCTTAGTAAAAGGTACCTGGAAAAAAGACGAACCCGTTTTATGCAGAGTGCATTCGTCTTGTGTTACCGGTGATATTTTTGGAAGTTGCCGATGCGATTGCGGCCCACAGTTACACGAAGCCATGCGTATGATAGAGAAAGAAGGAAAAGGCGTTATCGTTTACATGAATCAGGAAGGCAGGGGCATAGGACTCGTAAATAAATTAAAGGCGTACGAATTACAGGAAAAAGGTTTGGATACGGTTGAAGCCAATCTTGAATTGGGTTTTAAAATGGACGAGCGTGATTATGGAATTGGCGCGCAGATATTGAGAGACCTGGGTGTTAGTAAAATAAAACTAATGACCAACAATCCTAAAAAACGGGCCGGTCTTATCGGATACGGTTTAGAGATCGTAGATAACGTTCCTATCATTATCCCTTCTAATCCGCATAACGAAAAGTATCTTAGAACCAAGAAAGAAAAAATGGGTCACCACTTTTAATGCTTAGCAACAACGATATTCTTAAAAAATTGCGCGTAGCACTTAAATTGAAGGACGACGATGTTATACAGATTTTAAAGTTGGTGGATTTTAAAGTGACAAAAAGCGAATTAAATGCTTTATATCAGCGGGAAGATCATCCAAATTACAAAGAATGCGGCGATCAGTTTCTAAGGAATTTTTTAAATGGCTTGGTAATTCATATGCGAGGACCAATGCCTAAAACCGAAAAAGAATAGTAAAAATAAAAGATCATGAAAACTGCAGTCGTAACAGGAGGGAACAGTGGTATAGGAAAAGCCACCGCTATTGAACTAGCTAAAAAAGGTTATAAAGTTATCATACATGGTCGCGATGCCGCCAAAACCAAAGATGCAGTGGAGGAAATTAAAAAGGTATCGGGAAGTAAAGAAGTGGAGGGCATCTCAGCCGATGTCACGAATATCAGCGGCATGAAGGAATTAGTGGGAGCGATTAAACAAAAAACCGACAGCATTAATGTACTCGTGCTTTCAATAGGTGTTATATTGCCTAATCATGTTATAACGAACGATGGACTTGAAGCCGGTTTTGCGATACAGTATTTGAGTAGGTTTACAGTAGTGAATTTATTGAATGACGAATTGAAAAAAGGACATGCACGCATTGTAATGGCAGGAGCGCCGACTTTAAAGAGTGCGCAGATCTATTTTGATGATATTGCTTTGAAGAATGGTTTCAGTATGATGAAGGCCTTAGGACAAGAAATGCTCGCCAATCATTTGTTCGTACAGGAATACGCCAAAAGAAATCCGGGAAAAGAAGTGTCAATAAATATTTTCCATGTTGGAGTAGTAAAGACCGGCATTATGCGTCACTCTAATTTTTTCTTCCGTTTAATGGTTAACCTTTTTGGAAAATCACCTGAACAAGCTACACACAATCCAATATATTTATCCGGTGAGAACATTGATTTTACAGGATATTTCCTCCCAAAACCAGATAAACCTGAAGAAAAAGTTAAAGTGGCCTTTGATCCCAAAGTCGCTGAACGCTTATGGAATGAAAGCATGGAAATGATAAAATAATAAAGCATGCGATACCTTTTAGCGATCGTTATTCTTATTTATTTTAGCTCATGTGTTCAACAGGAAAGCGAAAAGGTTTCTGAAAAGGTTGTTAATACGCAAGACACCGCCATTATTCAAGCCAGGGTTATAAAGGAATTCAAATTCGGGTCGGAAGTTTCAACTATCGAAGGTACTTTACAGCAGGAAGAACAATTTGGTCCGCCAGGTTATGGTGAAGACCCAAAGAACGACTCCAAAGAAAATTTATTTTTTTTGTATCTCGAAGCCCCTATTAATGTTTATTCCATCGATTCGTTATCAGATAGTTTTGATGTTACCACCAAGGGAATTGATAAGGTACAATTGAATTCGCCTGATGTTGATCTGGTGCCCTTCATTAATAAAAAAATAACCGTTCAGGGTGTTTTTTTTGGCGCGCATACCGGCCACCATCATACAGATGTTTTAATGGATGTGTCAAAGGTCAATTAAGGCCGGACCTTTCTTTATCGAAATTCAAAAACGGAAATTCTTTTTCAAGATCATCGCATTTTTTTATCAGAACTTTTTTAAAATCGGTGTGCTGAGATGAATTTCGAAGAATAGGACGATGGTTGGAAGCCTGAAGCACCTCCTTGATCTTTTCGTTAAGTTTTTTTGTGTCATTATCAAAGGCGGCTTCCGAAAATTTATCCCAAACGTATTTTATCGCGGCGTCGTTAGGATGGGCAAGGTCTTCTTTATAAAAGCGGTAATCGCGCAGGTCGTCGGTAACCAACTCATAAGCCGGAAAATAAAAGCAATTGGTATTGCCTTTAATGATCTCGTGTACGCTTTGAATAAGAACAGACTTACTTAAGCTGTTCTCAACAACCCCATCACGCAAATATTTAACCGGCGAAACGGTTAAAATTATTTTAAGATCAGGATCAATAGTACCGAGAGCCTTAATTAGAGAATGGTATTCGTTAACGATCTCTGTTGTACTCAGCAATTCTTTCTTGAATTCGATCTGTGGAAGTTTATGGCAATTAGCAACCACCGAATTGGTTTTAATATGTCTGTATACAAAAGCGCTTCCAAAGGTAATGATAAGCCAATTGGTTTCTTTTAAAAACGAATACGCTTTGCTCCGTGACGTTTTGATCTGAACGCTTAATTCTGCCTCGGTTTCCGAGTGAAAATCACCGTGGTGTTGCAAACTATAAAAAAGATCGCCGCTTTTTACAAGAGAATCTTTTTCAACAGGGGAATTATCAATATAAGATACCAACGCATTTGAAATACTAATAGGATTGAATAATATACCATTGGGATTTATCATCGCATTGAACTTATAATGCTGTAAATGATCACCAATATTTTCGGCAAAACAGGAGCCCATCAATAAGATCTTATCTTTGTGAGAGATCTTATTTTTAAATGGGGTTGGTATATGGTTTAAGTGGAGTTTCATTTTTATTTTCGTCGTTACGCTCCCTGCCTAGCGGCAGGCAGGCTCGCAATGACGGTTATTATTTAACTTTTATCTCTTTCCGTTTCTCTTCCAAAAATTTCTTAGCCTCATTATAATCGTTGGCAATAGCACCATCCAGTATGGCATCTTTCAAAGCATTTTTTAGCACGCCGATCTCTCTGCCGGGAGGTAAATTGAATAATTTCATAATTTCTTCACCGCTTATCGGTGGCTGCCAGTTTCGAATATGATCCTTCTTTTCTATCTCAACCAACTTAGATCGTACAATTTCAAAGTTCTTTAGGTAACGCGCCACTTTGTTCGGATTCTTAGTGGTAATATCCGCTTCGCACAACAACATCAGGTCATCTATATCATCGCCGGCTTCAAATAATACTCTTCTAACAGCTATCAGTAATTTCGGTTTTGCTAAAACGATAGGTCTGAGGTAGTAGTACTGGCTTTTTGCACATACTTCATTTTTTCGTTCCAGCGGTAATTTTAAATTGGTAAAGATCTTCGGCACCATGCGAGCTCCTTTATCTTCGTGGCCATGAAAAGTAAAACCATGGCCTTCCTCAAAACGTTTAGTAGCCGGTTTGGCAATATCGTGTAAAATGGCTGCCCATCGTAACCATAAATTGTCAGTTTGCATGAAAGATTATCCAATACTTCGAGGGTGTGGTAAAAATTATCTTTATGTGAAAGACCGTTTTTTGTTTCTACACCTTGTAATTTAACCATTTCAGGAAAAATTATGTGTAATAAGCCGGTCAAAAATAGTTTAAAGCCATGTGATGGTGTGAGCTAAAATAATTTTATTGAGTTCTGGTAATTCGTTCTTTCCAAACAATTTCAATACGTTCTTTTTGCCACGTAATGGCCATACGCGAGGCTTCTTCAATGGTAAAATTGCTGCGTCGAAAACGAATAGCTCGCATCATTCGTAAAGGGTCGTCGCTATAAGTTACCTGGCTCAAGCGGCGTTCGTACATTTTTTATTTTCGAGATCACCTAGTCCATTGAATGGATCCAATAATTTACCATAGTTGTTTTTTGAAAGACCAATGGCAAGGGCATTAATGGTAAAATCCCGTCGGTTCTGGTCGTCTTGCAAAGTACCGTCTTCCACCACTGGTTTACGCGAATTGCGATCGTACGATTCTTTACGGGCACCTACAAATTCTATTTCAAGATCTTTAAACTTTACCTGAGCGGTACCAAAATTTTTAAAAACGGCTAAATGAGACTCAGGCCCAAGTTTAGCATGAATTTTTTCGGCCAGATCAATGCCTTTTCCTATTGTAACAATATCAATATCCTTTGTAGGGCGTTTTAATAAAACGTCGCGTACGTATCCGCCAATAACGTAAGCCTCCAGTCCCAATTCATCGGCACACTCGGAGATCAGTTTAAAAATATTTTCTTTTAAAAAAGGATACATTCTAAACGGAAACTATAAAAGGTATTGGAATTTTTTATTAAGAAATCGGCCGTTGGCCCCACGATGGCGTTTATCGCGTCCAAGGTTGCTGGAATATACCAGTTTAATTTCGTGAGAACCACTTTCGTATTTTCTTAGAGGTGATGTAACCACATCATAACTATAACCAATTTGTATGCTGTTATTAAGTGTAACGCCTAATTGAAGCGCAATAGCATCTTTTAAACGAATTCCAATGCCACCATAAACGGCACCTTTAACATGATTTCGCATACTGTTTTCAATATAAAAAGGCGCACCTTTCGAATATAGGGCCATTAACGAGTTCTCAAAGACATAATCAGAGTTTTCGGCAAAGTTATAACCAACGCCGATGTTGTAAGAAGGCCCGTTCTTGTATTTGCCCTTGTAAAACGAATCGCCTTGATAAAATTTAAATTCAGAACCAATTAAATTATTAACGCCAAAGCCAACGTAAAAACGCTCGTTATAAATAACTAGTCCGGCACTACCATCGTATTTCCGGGCATTACTGGATGCAAATAAATTAATGCTTTTATCAACCTGGTTGTGTAAGGTAACCTGAGATCCGTTAAAGGTTTCTGAAATATAACTACCCTGAACACCTGCCGATAATTCAACGTCGTTCATTTTTATATGATACGCCACTGTCCCTGAAATATTTTGAATTTTAAAAGGTCCTATGTTATCCTGAAATACAAAGAAGCCGCTCCCCAGTTTTCCTTTCAGGTATCTGAAATTAAGAGATAGGGCATAGGTTTTGGGCGCGCCGGTAAAACCTACCCATTGGTTGCGGTAAAAAATCCGGGCATCCACAAAACGTTTTGTTCCGCAAAATGCCGGATTGAACATGTATAGATTACTTCGGTATTGGGTAAACCAGGGATACTGCTGGGCGGTAAGCGTGAAGCTGAGGCCAAGAATAAATATGAAGATTATTTTTTTCAATTACCGAATACCAAGATACGGATTTGCCGCCTCATTATAAAATAAAAACCCCCGCAGTAATAACTACAGGGGTTTAATAAGTATTACAATAAAAATTACTCAGCTACTACTTCAAAATTAACAGTAGCGGTTACCTCTTTAAATAAACGCACTTTCGCAGTGTATGTACCTAAAGTTTTAATATTGTCTTCGTTCAATTCAATGTTCTTACGTTCTACATTGTATCCGGCTTTGTTTAAGCCTTCAGCAACCTGAATGTTTGTAACCGAACCAAAGATCTTTCCGCTATCACCTGCTTTTGCACCGATCTTAATGGTTACACCACTTAGTTTTTCGGCGTTAGCAACTGCTTCTTTGCGTAATTTATCTTCTTTGAACGAACGTTGTTTCAATAATTCGTTGTGCATTTTTTTAGCACTGTCGGTAGCCAATGTTCCTAATCCGCGTGGAATTAAAAAATTGCGGCCGTAACCTGGACGAACTTTCACTAAGTCGTCTTTAAATCCCAGGTTCTTGATGTCTTGTTTTAAAATGATTTCCATGATAATTTCCTCCTGATATTTTATTTCATTAAATCGGCTACGTATGGCATAATAGCAATATGACGGGCGCGTTTAACGGCCTGTGCTACTTTGCGCTGATATTTTAAAGATGTTCCGGTTAAACGGCGTGGTAATAATTTGCCTTGCTCGTTTACAAACTTCAATAAGAAGTCAGGATCTTTGTAATCAATATATTTAATACCGCTCTTTTTAAAACGGCAGTATTTTTTCTTTTTTGCCTCAACTGTTGGAGGATTTAAGAAACGAATTTCGTTATTGTTCGCCATTGTTTTGTTCGTTTAAAATTAATAATTAAGCGTTAGCAGATTCTTTCTTTTTGTTTTTAGCGTCTGCCAATTTACCGCGACGTTTATCAGCGTAAGCTGCAGCGTCTTTATCTAAAGCAACGGTTAAAAAACGTAACACGCGCTCATCACGTTTGTAGTTAACCTCAAGGTCGTGAACTAACTTTTCGTTGGTTCCCGAAAATTCTATCAAATGATAAAACCCGGTGGTTTTTTTCTGAATAGGATAAGCTAATTTTTTTAAGCCCCAATTCTCTTCGTTCACTACCTTGCCTCCCAAATCGGTGAGTGCTTTTTTAAATTTTTTTGCGGCCTCCTTTGCCTGATCATCAGACAAAACGGGAGTTAAAATGAAGACCGTCTCATAACGTTTTTCCATAATTAATTTTAATAGGGGTGCAAATATACTAAATATATTGAAATTCAAAAAATTAGCCACGGGGAAGCGAAAGCTTTCTTAACAATCAACATATTGATAATCAGTATATTGAAAAATTGCCTGGTTGATAATTTAATAAGTATTTCAGGCTTTTCCCTCGGATAATTTGATTTTTGTAAATTGTAATAGAAAAATTACCAATGGAAATAACCTCTACCACCAACATCCAAAACTACGATCTGCCGCGTTCTATTTCCTTTTTTCTTAAAATGAACATTGTTTTTGGGAATGTTTACGCTTTATTGGGCATCATCTTTTTTTTAATGGGATCGGTCTTTGCGCTCATTTTTGGGGTTAACAGCGATCTTGATTTTTCGCATTCTTTCGAAAAAGATCCGGCCAACACAAAGGCAATGATCGTAGCGGTTTCGGGTACTGGTTCAGAAGTGAACGAGCGCCCCGTTTTAAAATACACTTTTAAATTCATTGCCAACAACAAAGAATATATTTCCGATTCGTATAGCAACGAACCTCAAAGTTTATTTGAAAAGGACAGCGTATTAATTGAATATAATTCGACCGATCCTTCTGTTTCCAGAATAAAGAACATGATAAAAGCGCCCTTTCCGGCCTGGGTTTTCTTTATTACCCTTATATTTCCTTCCATTGGTGTTTGGTTACTTATTTATACCCTTTACAGGGGAAAGAAAAATATTTCGTTGGTGCGGAATGGGTATTTAACCACCGGAAAAGTAATAGATAAAATACCGACCAACACAAGAATAAACAACCGCGTGGTTTATGAAATGGTATTTGAATATACTTCAACCGACGGCATATTACGGAAAGCTTCTACCAAAACGCATATACCGGAACGGGTTCAGGATGAAGAAAAAGAAAAACTCTTGTTTAATTTGGATAAACCCGATGAGGCAATATTAGTAGATGCTTTACCGAGGGCGGTGAAAAAGTTTTTTATTAACCTGGGAAATTAATTATTCACCCAGGTCGAGGAGTTTTACATCGGCAATGGCATTTCCGGCTATACCTTTAACCGAACTGTAAAAATGCGTGGTGTTTAAGATCACCTTTTCTAATTGTTTTTCGCGCTCCTTCCACAATTTTTCCATCTGAATTTTTTCTTTAGTAATACCCTCCTTAAGCGACATAAATCCTTCTACAATGGCTTCTATTTGATGTTTAAATTCGTTACCGGTTAAATAATTGTATAACATTTGCATTTTATCGCCTTTGTTATCCTGTGTAACTAAAGCCGCCTGAATTTTAATTAAACTTTCTCTAAAACAAAAGCTAGCGATTTGATCTCACTGAAATTGCTGCATCCAAACTCCATCCTTCATGCCAAAACGTTCAAGGTCTTTTGGCATGGTTTCAGGAAATACAATAACAGCAATACTGGCCTGCTGAGCGCGCATGTCGTTTTAATTTTTCGATCCATTCGTTCGTGAACGCTTTGGTTCGTTTCATTTCGTATATGATCTTTCCACAGGTGTTGCCTAAACTGTTTCGTACTATCTGCATGCAATCGGCACCTTTAATGCCTTTGCCAACTTCTTCAATTATATCAAAAGGAAAGGTAATCCGTAATAATTCTTCTAATGCCAGCTCCTGAACTTCGCCTTGTAATTGCATGCTGCCTTGTTCAGCCTTGCGTTGCATTTCTTCAGCCAGTTTTTTCGAATCGTCCAATTGTTTTTCGAGTTCCTTGATCTTCATCGAATTCTTATCCTGCTCCTGTTTTTTTATCTGTTCGGTTAAAATGACCCGTTCGGCATTTATTTTCTTTTGCAAAAGTATCTCCATCTCCGCTTCTTTCATTTTCAACTCTTGTTCTTTACGTAAAAAATCCAGTTCTTTCTCTCTTGCGGCCTTTAACTTTGCTTCATTTAAAGTATTTGCCTCGTTTAAGATCTTAAGGCGGTTTTCGTAATCATTACTTATCGTTTTCTTAATGTTCTCTTCTATATTAGTTTTTTGGTTGTTAAGCGCCTCTGTTAACTGCTTTTTGTACTCTTCTTCTTTGTTTTTTTGCCATTCTTTAGCCTTGTTATTCAATTCGCGCTGAATTTCATCCCTGAAGGCATCGGTCGCCTCAAACTCGGTATGGCAATTAGGGCACTGTATTGTTGATTTATTACTCATATCTCCAAATAGCTTTTATGTAAATTTAGAGCTTTAAATTTATACAAATTCGGCTATTTATAAACAAAAACAAGAAGTTTAAACGAAAATTGTAAATGAAAAAACTCATCTTAGTAAGGCACGCCAAATCCGATTGGGGCCACGAAGGACTAAAAGATATTGACCGTCCCCTCACCGAAAGAGGATACCAGGACGCTTACATTATGGCCGAATGGTTCAAGAAAAACTTACCTATGCCCGATACTTTGGTATCAAGTGACGCTACCCGCGCCTTAAGCACGGCCACGATCTTTGCAAGAGCTCTGGCCATAAAACCCAATACCATTAAAATAGAGGAGAACCTCTATGAAAGCAATCTGCAAAAATGGCTTAAAGTGATAACTACCTTCGATAATAAAAGCAATATTGTAGCGATATTCGGGCATAACCCTGTTATTACTACTTTGGTAAATGAATTGAATAAGGATCTTTTTTTCGACGATCTTCCTACCTGCGCGGTGGTAGCCATCGAATTACCAATAAGTTCGTGGAAAAGATATTGCAGAGAAGAAAGAAGGCAAACTAATAAGTTATAAATTCCCAAAAAGCTTTAAGCAATAGCCTTTATGAAAGGAAAGGATATCCCCTATATTAATCGCGAAATAAGCTGGCTATCGTTTAACGAACGGGTGTTACAGGAAGCAGCCGATAAATCAACTCCTTTGATCGAACGCCTAAAATTTTTGGGTATTTTCAGCAATAACCGTGACGAATTTTACCGTGTGCGGGTAGCAACCGTTAAACGCCTAACGCGGTTGGGGCGCAGAGCGCTGATGGTTTATGGCGATGACCCAAAAGAACTACTGCCTAAATTGCAAAGAAAGGTAATTGAACAACAAAACCGCTTCGAAGAGATCTATAAAGAAATATTGGTTGAACTGGAAAATCACCAGGTATATATTATTAACGAAAAACAACTTTCGCGACAACAATCCGTTTACGTTAAAGAATACTTTCACACCAACATTATGCCGGCGCTTTTTCCGGTGATGGTGGATGAAAGCAAACAGTTTCCATATCTGAAAGATAAATCGGGATACCTTTTTGTAAGATTAGTTTCCATTAACTCTAAAAAAAGAAATAAATATGCTGTAATCGAAATCCCGTCTATTGTAACAACGCGCTTTGTTGTTTTGCCGGTAGTGAACGAAGGGAAATATGTGATCCTGTTAGATGACGTAATACGTTATTGCCTCGATGAGATCTTTGAAGTATTTGGTTACAAGCCGGCTGAATCTTATAATGTAAAATTAACACGCGATGCGGAATTAGATATTGATCACGATGTAAGCAAAAGTATTCTTGAAAAGATTTCGAAAGGGATCAAGGATCGAAAAAAAGGACAACCCGTTCGTTTTGTTTACGATGTAGCTATGCCCAATGATATGCTCACCTTCATTATGAAAAAATTGGGCATGGATAAAAAAGATAACGCCATTCCGGGTGGGCGCTATCATAATTTTAAGGACTTTATGAATTTTCCGAGACTGGGCGAACGAAAATTAATGTACAAACATCCGCCGGCCATCGAACATAAATATTTAAGCAGTTTGCAAAATACCGTGTTAAAAACGGTGCGAAGTAAAGATATCTTACTGCATTATCCGTATCACACCTTTAATCACATCATCACCTTATTGCGTGAGGCCTCCATCGATCCTATCGTTGAATCTATTAAAATTACCTTGTATCGCGTAGCTGACTCATCACGAATTGCCAATGCATTGATCAATGCAGTTAAGAATGGTAAAAGTGTGACCGTGTTGGTAGAATTGCAGGCGCGCTTTGATGAAGAAAATAATATTTACTGGGCCAATAAGTTGCAGGAAGAAGGTTGCAAAGTGATTTATGGTGTGCCGGGATTAAAGGTTCACTCTAAATTGGTATTAATAACCGCCAGAGAGAATGGCAAAGAGATAAAATGTGCGCATATTGGTACCGGAAATTTTAATGAACGCACGGCTCGTGTTTATACCGATTTTTCGCTATTGACTTGTAACAAATTAATTACCGATGAGGTCAATAAAATGTTTGAGTTTTATGTCGATAATTTTAAAGTAGGTCATTTTAAGCATCTGGCAGTCGCTCCATTTTATATGCGAAGGGTATTTACCGCTTTGCTTAATAAAGAAATTATTTTTGCCCGTATGGGGAAAAAAGCTTCAGATTATTTTGAAAATGAATAGTCTGGTAGATAAGGAAATGATCGAAAAGCTTTATGAAGCTTCACAAGCGGGGGTTTCTGTAACACTGATCATACGCGGTGCCTGTTCGCTCGTAACTGAAGTGGCAGGATACAGCGATAATATAAAGGCATATAGTTTAGTGGATAAATATTTGGAACATACACGGGTGTTCATTTTTCATAATAGCGGCGATCAAAAGATCTTTATCTCATCAGCCGATTGGATGAGCCGGAACCTTGATAGCCGGAGCGAAGTGGCAGTTCCTATATACGATAAGGAGATCCGAAAACAGATCATGGACATTATCAATATTCAATTATCGGGTAATACCAAGGTAAGGATATTAGACCGTAAGCAGGAGAATAGGTATAAAAAACAAAAAGCAGGAGAAAAAAAGATCAGGGTTCAGGACGAAATTTATAATTATTTGAAAGCCGATAAAGAAAATTACATACTCAGTAAAAAACGAACTACAAACTTAGTAAAATGATATTTGCAGCGATTGATATAGGCAGTAATGCCATGCGCCTCCTTTTTTGTCGTGTATACCTCGTAAATGGGAAACCGTATTTTTCGAAAGAAGAACTAATTAGGATGCCCATACGTTTAGGAGAAGATGTGTTTGTTAAAGGAAAGATCTCAGAACAAAAAGAAGAACGCCTGATAACCTCTTTAAAAGGATTCAATGAACTTATAAAAGCTTTTGGTGTTGATGGTTATAGGGCTGTTGCAACCAGCGCCATGCGGGATGCCAGTAACGGCGCAGAAATAATCAATCGTGCCAAAAAGGAAGCCGGTGTGAGTGTAGAGATCATCGATGGAAAAATAGAAGCGGCGTTGGTGTTTTCAAACCATATTGCCGAGCTATTAAACCCTAAACACGCGTACATGTATATCGACGTGGGTGGAGGAAGTACTGAGTTAACACTGTATTTTAATCATAAGGTAATAGCTGCAAAATCGTTTAATATTGGTACCGTAAGGATGTTATTGGATAAAGTTGAGAAAGACGAATGGGATAAAATGAAAGAATGGTTGAAGCGCAGTACTATTGGTGTTCATCCCCTTCATGCTATTGGTTCGGGTGGTAACATCAATAAGATCTTTAAAATGGCCAATAAAAAAGAAACAAAGCATTTGAGTTTTGATAAATTAAAAGATATGTACGACATGCTGAGCTCTTATACAGTTTCTGAGCGGATAGAACGTTTGGGCTTAAAACCCGACCGGGCCGACGTAATTGTGCCGGCAGCAAAAATATTCATTACAATAATGAAAACAGCCGATATCGATAAAATTTATGTACCACAAATTGGATTATCAGACGGAATTGTACATGAGCTTTACGAACGGCATATGACCAAATCAAAATAAGAAGTGATCGCTAAACTTTTCATAACATTTTCTATAACTGATGCTGTCGACATTTTGCTGGTGGCCATCATGCTTTACCTATTATATAATATGGTGAAAGGGACATCGGCGGTAAATATTTTTATTGGATTGGTTTTAATTTATATTTCTTGGATCGTTATTAGGGCGCTTGACTTAAAATTATTGAGTTCGATCTTGGGAAAATTCATTAATGTAGGGGTAATTGCGGTCATGGTAGTATTTCAGCAAGAGATCCGGAAATTTTTGTTGTATATAGGTTCTAACGAATTTATCAGAAGTCGCAACTGGAAAAATCTATTCGCGCTTAATTTTAAGGCCGCCGAAGATGAAGCAATTAATTTGGATGTGGAAGCCGTTATTACTGCCTGTTTTAATATGAGCGAAAGTAAAACGGGGGCGTTGATCATCATTTCAAAAAAATCGGATCTTAAATTTTACATTTCTTCCGGCGAACCGGTTGATTCGGCTTTAACGGCTCGAATGCTCGAAAATATTTTCTATAAGAACTCGCCTTTGCACGATGGCGCCGTTATCATTATTAATAACCGCATTGTGGCGGCTAGATGCGTGTTACCGGTTACTGAAAAAGAGAATTTCCCGGTGCATTACGGCATGCGGCATCGTGCAGCGGTTGGTATTACCGAAACAACCGATGCTATTGCTATTAGCGTTTCTGAACAAACGGGCGGTGTTTCTCTAACCATTAACGGCGAAATAAACGCTAATCTCAATAAAGAGAAGTTACGTTTTCTTTTAGAGAAGAATATAAAAAGCCACTAAGTCGCAAGGGCGCTGAGGTTCGCTAAGGGTGCGTTCAGGAAATCTTTGTGTCTTAGCGTCTTTGTGACAAAACCACACCAGCTCATTTTTTTTACCGCTTTATTTAAAGTATCTTTGCAGCCGAATTTGGTCTAATACATTTTCCATCTTCCACATTACATTTGTCATGAATCTTCTCTCGGTACAGGATCTCTCAAAAAGCTTTGGCGATAAGGTCTTGTTCAAAAATATAAATTTTGGGATCAATCACGGTGATAAAGTTGCGCTTATCGCGAAGAACGGTGCCGGCAAATCTACACTGTTTAAAATGCTGCAAAAAGTAGAGATCCCCGATTCGGGAATTATTTCTTTCCGCAAGGATATCCGCATTTCATTTTTGTCGCAAGACCCGCAACTAGATCCTAACAGTACCGTGGAAGAAGCGATTTACGCCGGTGATAGTGAAATTGTAAAAACAGCCATCGATTACGCAAAGATCGTTGATAAACATTATAGTAATCCTACTGAAGAAACAGAAAAGCGCTTGGATGAATTGATGACCAAAATGAATACCCTCGAAGGTTGGGATGTAGAAACAAAAATTAAAACCATGCTTTCCAAATTTGGATTGAACGATCCGGATCAAAAAGTAAGTACATTGAGTGGGGGACAAAAAAAGCGGTTATCGTTGGCACAAGTTATTTTGAATGAACCCGATCTTTTGATCATGGATGAGCCCACCAACCATTTGGATATCGACGTGATCGAATGGCTTGAGCAATATTTGAGTACCTATAATAAAAGTTTGTTGTTGGTTACGCACGACCGGTTCTTTTTGGATGCAGTATGTAATAAGATCATTGAGATCGATGATTTTAAGATCTACGAATATAAAGGCACGTTTGAATATTATATAGAAAAGAAGGCAGAGCGTTTGATGGCCGAAGCTTCGGAGATGGATAAAGCGAAGAATTTGTATAAACGCGAATTGGAATGGGTACGAAAGATGCCGCGTGCCCGAACAGTAAAATCAAAATCTCGTGTAGATGCTTTTGCCGATATTGAAGAGAAGGTAAAGCAAAAGAAACAGGATAAGAAGATCGAACTCAATGTGAAAATTGAACGCTTAGGTTCTAAGATCCTCGAACTTCATAAAATTTCAAAAGCCTATGGCGATAAAACGCTTATCACCGATTTTTCATACGTATTTAAAAAAGGCGAAAAAATTGGGATCGTAGGTAAGAATGGGATAGGAAAGAGCACTTTCTTAAACATTTTGCAGGGCATAACCGCTCCCGATAAAGGGAAAATTCAAACCGGCGACACCGTTATTTTTGGTTACTACTCGCAAGGAGGTATAAAAGTGAACGATGATAAGCGGGTAATAGAAGTGGTGAAAGATATAGCTGAATATATTCCGCTTGCTAACGGTACTTCGTTAAGCGCAGGACAATTACTAACGCGGTTTAATTTTCCACCCGAAGTGCAATTTGGTTTTGTACACAAATTAAGCGGTGGCGAAAAACGGCGACTGTATCTGTTAACAGTATTGGTGAAGAACCCAAATTTTTTAATTCTTGATGAGCCAACCAACGATCTGGATATTGTTACCCTTCAAACACTGGAGGAGTTTTTAATGGAGTTCCAGGGTTGCGTATTGCTGGTATCTCACGACCGTTACTTTTTAGATAAACTGGTGAACCATACTTTTGCGTTTGAAGGAAATGGCGTGATAAAGGATTTTCCGGGAAATTATTCAGAGTACAGAGAGTGGAAGGCCGAACAGGAGGAAATGAAACGTGAAGAAGAAAAGCAAGCCAATGCCGCCAAACAAAACGCCAATGTAAGCGTGAAAGCTAAGACGGAACCATCTGGACCTAAAACAAAATTATCTTTTAAGGAAAAACACGAACTCGAAACATTAGAAAAAGAGATAGCTGAGTTAGAATCTCTAAAAGCTATTTATGAAGCACAATTGGCACAAACTACCGAGTTCGAAAAACTACAGGAAATAGGCGCTAAATTGAAAACCACATCTGAGTCGCTCGACACAAAAGGCCTCCGTTGGCTGGAAATACAAGAAAGTTTAAGTCAGTAACCAACTTATCTATCCTCCAAATAAAAATAAGTCATAAGTTATTGATTATTAAATTATTAATTCCTTTTTTTATAGAGTTGAAAATATTATCCTAATTTATTAAATCGATTTAGTATATTTGTCTGAATTACAAAAAGGTAAAGATGAAAAATATATTTTTGGGTTTTATTCTGTTGTTTTCTTTCCAAGTTTTGTCACAGGTACCGGGCGATACGGTGGTAATAAAAACATTTAAATACGGTAGCGCTACGCGCGACACCTCCATTGCATTTCCGAACAACAGCACCACTTACGAAAAAATCATCATGCGATACAACATGCGTTGTAAAAGCGGATTAGTATCTACCTCATCAGCGCGTAATTTAGGCTGTGGCGAGTGGGATTATTCCTGTAACACATTTATTGCCGATTCAACACGCATGGAACTGGAGCAGGCAACACATCCTAATTATATCATTACGAATTTTAGCGGCACCAATTTTTACTACTCAACATCGCCGTACTACGATTATTACAATTACACCCAAACCAACGTGGTTCTAAACAATATTAATTCCGAAACACAATATTCTGTTGGCGCGGGATCAACTTCAGCGGCTAATTTCATAAAGGCCGATCAACGGTCGGGCAGGTCGCAATTATTATTCACTGCCGCCGAGCTTACCGCTGCAGGATTTACAGCAGGTAACATTGATGGAATATTACTAAATGTTTCAAATGCCGGCGGTACCGCCAATTTCTTTAACCTCGGCATTCAACAAACCACCTTAACAGCGCTTAACGCCAATTCGGTTACGTTAAACGGATTTACCACTGTTTACAATTCAAACTATACTTTCGTTAATGGAAATAATCGCATACAGTTTTATACTCCTTTTAATTGGAACGGTACAGATAACCTGATCTTAGATTATTCTTTTACCAATAGCAGCCCAAGTACGCCAATTATTTTTAATGGCGTTACCACTACATCTGTAAACGCCATTTATGCTAACAATAATTATGCGGTTGATCTTAGTAACGATGGTCATGTAAACATGAACACTACATTTTTATCGAGTGTCAATAGCGAGATAACCGTTTCTTTTTGGGTTTATGGTTATAGTAATTTTATGCCTGCCAACACTTCTATACTTTATGGTTATAATACCAACCCCAATGAAAGATCATTTAATGTGCATTTGCCATGGGGCGATAATAATATGTATTATGATTGTGGATCGGTGGGTTCCAGTTTTGATCGCATGAGTAAAGGTACAACGCCATCGCAGCAGGGTGGACAATGGAATCATTGGGCATTTACAAAAAATATTAATACTGGTTGGATGCGAATTTATTTGAACGGCGTGCAATGGTCCTTATCCAGTGGTATTAAACCAATCACCATTGTAAACATGATCTTGGGAAAAGATGGGTCGCTTAATGCCAACTACAAAGGAAAAATAAACGGCCTTACCATTTGGAATAAAGAATTTTTGCTGGCAGATATAAAAGGCATAATGAATAAACCGATCGATGCTTCACACCCGTATTATTCAAATTTGTTGGCTTATTATAAAATGGATGAAGGAAGCGGCACTACCATAAGCGATTCAAAAAACTCTGTTACTTCTCCTGGTACAAATATCAGCTGGACCTACGATCGCGGAAATAAATTGACCAGAATGTTCTATGAAACTAATATAAAACCAAATGTTGTTTTTTTAAGAGGTAGTTATTCCATTACAACCAATACAGTAACAGTAAAAGATTCTTTAGCCAGAAGCGCCAGCACCATTCAGCAATTCTCAATCACATCCAATGCAACGGTAACACCTATGAAGAGTGATGCCGTGGTTTTAGTAAGCACAACAAACAATTTATATCAGGCATCGCCCATTAATGTTTACAATGGCGATACAGGTGTTTTAACCGGAACGCTGGCCGCTGTTCCTCAAGGCACCCTAACGATCACTAATCTTAACTATATAAACCGCCATCCATATTATATCGAACTCATGTCGTTCGTTACGCCGTATGGTATAGGTCTTGATCTTGGAATGAAAGGTAAAACCTGGTATTTCGACATGAGCGATTATGCTCCGCTTTTAAAAGGCAATAAACGATTTTTGATGACCATGGGGGGACAATGGCAGGAAGAATTTGATATTGATTTTTTATTCATTGTTGGAACACCGCCGCGTAATGTTTTAGATTGTTATCAGTTGTGGCAGGGCGGTGCAAGGTTGGGTGGCTCATCTATTGGAAGTATTATTGCTGATGTAAGATTCAATACACAAACAGTAACCGCAAATCCTTCGGCCAAAGCATTTAAAATGCGTTCAACGATAACCGGTCATGGGGCAGAGGGTGAGTTTGGACAAAACGGTGGAATTGTAAATCATTATTTTAATATCAATGGAGGCGCTAACGAATTTACCTGGCAAATTACACGCAAATGTTCTAATAATCCTGTTTACCCACAGGGCGGAACATGGATCTATGAGCGACAAGGCTGGTGTCCGGGATTATATTCCTTATTAAAAGAATACGATATTTCAACATATGTTACTCCCGGTGCAACGGTTACTTTAGATTATAACTGTTCTAACCCCTCCGTATCTACCGGTGATTATCGATATATTGCAGCCCACCAATTGGTAAGTTATGGCGCACCTAATCATAATTTGGATGCATCCATGATGGATGTACAAAGGCCAAGTAACAAAGTTGTTTTCTCGCGCGAAAATCCCATGTGTGCCAAACCTATCATCGCTGTTCAAAACACCGGTTCGGTTTCTATCACCGATCTGGATATTGATTATTGGTTAAATAACTCTTCAACAAAACAAAGTTACCACTGGACGGGCAATTTGGCGTTTATGGACACCGCTAATATTGCTTTACCAATTGGATCGTTATGGCTTAATGGATTAACCCCAACAAACAATATTTTTAATGTTGAATTAAAAAAAGCGAACAACTCGGTAGATAATTATATACTCAACAATAAAAATTCTTCCGATTTTACTAATCCTGATCTACTTCCTGATTCTATAACGGTGGAAGTTCGTACAAATAATTATCCAGCTGAGAATTCGTATAAATTAGTGGATGATAATAATAATGTTGTTACAGGTGCCAGCTTTTTAGCTTTGGCAAACACAGTTTACTCGGATAATTATGTTTTGAACGGTTGTTATAAACTTGTTTTTGACGACTTAGGAGAGGATGGCATAGCCTGGTGGGGAAATTCAGCGCAAGGTACAGGCTACATTCAAATTAAAAACGCTCAAGGTACGGTCATTAAAACTTTCCAGCCCGATTGTGGAGCCGGTTTCGAATACAGTTTCAGTACCAATCCTTACGCGTTTGTTGGGATAAAAGAAAATAAGTTTGATGGAACGATTCAGGTTCATCCAAATCCAGCACATGATAATTTTCAAGTTACAATACCCAACGGACAAAACGCGAAAATTGTTGTAACAGACATGCTCGGACAAATTGTTGAATTACCTTGCACGAGTACCAAAGATAATATGGTCTTTGATGCGTCTTCTTTAAAAGCTGGGGTTTATCTGGTTAAGGTTAGTCAGAAAGATAAAACCTGCATTAAGAAGATCGTTATTGAATAAACACTCAAACCGATCTCTAAGGGAAGGGGTAGGGGAAACCGGCTCTATCAGAGGAAGAAAATAAAAAAACGACTGGATCCGATAACGTTACTTATAAAATACCCACTTCATAATTTCTTTCCAACTGGTTTTTTTGCCGTACATTAAAATTCCCACACGGTAAATTTTTCCCGCAAGCCAGGCTGTTCCTATGAACGCCGAAATTAAAAGTGTAATCGATAAAGCTATTTGCCAAAATGGAACACCGTTTGGAAGTCGCGCCATCATTACAATAGGTGATGTAAACGGAATTATGGAACCCCAAAAAGCCAAATTACCTTCGGGATTACTGATCATTTGCACGGCAATAATATATCCCGATATTAATGGTAACATCACCGGCATCATAAATTGCTGTGAATCGCTTTCGGCATCTACCGCACTTCCTATGGCTGCAAGCAGGGAGCTGTAAAACAAATATCCCACCAAAAAATAGATCACAAAACAAATAAAGATCTCTACAAAGTTTACCTCCTTAAAAGCGCTTAGTAATTCAAACACTTCTAATTTGTCCTGCATCTTATCCATTTGTGCTAGGTTAGCATTAGTTCCGTTCTTTAAAACTTCATTTTGCTGCGTTTGAAATTTTGCTAGATCTTTTTCTACACCCTTTAAAAGCGTACCCGATACAACGGTGGTCAACACAAATGAAATTATTCCCATCACCATAAATTGCATAATACCTAAAATAGCAATACCAATTATTTTTCCGAGCATTAATTGTATGGGTTTAACCGACGAAATAATGATCTCCACAATGCGGTTGGTCTTTTCCTCCATCACACTTCTAAAGACCATCATACCATAGATCATAATGAACATGAACATTAAAAGACCGGTAAAGAACCCAAAGATGCTGGCAAACCCTGTCAGCTGTTCAGCGTGTTCGCCCTTTTCGTTTACTTTTTCGGTTATTAGTTTTATAGATTGTTTGGCATTATGAATGATATTAGGATCGATGTTATTGGCTTTTAATTTGTATTCGTATAGTATTTTTTCGATCTGACTTTTTAAATAGGTTTGTACTGCAAAACCGGGTGTTTTTTTGTAAAATATTTTGGTAGCGCCATCGGCACCACTAATTAAGTTTGACGGAATGTATAAAATGCAGGTCTTATCGCTGGCATAAAATTGGTAAGCGAATTATCCAGATTATCATTGGTAAAAGTGAAAGCTATATAATCGTTACCTTGTAATTTATCTTTAAAGAATTGCGTTTCATCCACCACTAAAATACTCTGCTCCGTTTTGTCGCTCATGCTCATCCATATCATAATGGAAAAAAAGGCGGCCACTAAAACAGGCGCTAAAAAGGTCATAACAATAAATGTTTTGTTGCGGAGCTTCGCAAAAATTTCACGTTTTATTATTAATCCTATTTTTCCCATCTTTGTCCTCCGTAGCTTTTTTGATCACCGTAGCTTTAGCGAAGGTGATAGCGCAGGAGGTCGTTTTTTAGTTCCTATTCGGTAAAATTACTCTTTGTTCCTAAAATAGTATTCTCCTCATTAACTTTCGAAATAAAAATGTCATTCATGCTTGGTATAACTTCGTTAAGCGAACGCAGTTCACAAACCGGTAATAAATTTTGTATTAACTGATTAATGGTAACCGACGGCGCTAGTTTTATGGTAGCCCAATTATGGTCGTCTTCATCCTTTCCTTTGTCCAGTAATTCAGCGCCGGTCCACATAGCATTGGTAAAGCCCATTAAATTTCCTTTAAACACCAAACGGTACGTATTACTTTTATAAGTTTTACGAATGTCTTTTACAGAGCCATCCAATATCTTTTGCGATTTGTTCAATAAAGCTATGTCGTCGCACAATTCTTCAACGCTGCCCATGTTGTGTGTCGAGAAAATAACCGTAGCCCCTTTTTTTCTCAATTCTAGAATTTCGTTTCTTATTAATTGCGCATTTATAGGGTCAAAGCCGCTAAATGGCTCATCCAATATCAATAACTCGGGTTCGTGTAAAACGGTAACGATGAATTGCACTTTTTGCTGCATCCCTTTACTTAATTCCTCAATTTTTTTGTTCCACCAGGTTTGCATCTCAAATTTTTCAAACCAATACATCAATCGTTTTTTGGCCTCAGCTTTTTTTATGCCTTTTAACTGCGCCAAATAAAGGGCTTGTTCACCAACTGGCATTTTACGGTATAAACCGCGTTCCTCAGGCAAATAACCAATTATGTTAACATGTTCGGGCTTTAATTTTTCGCCTTTTAAAAACACTTCTCCACTGTCAGGGGCGGTAATTTGATTGATAATTCGTATAAGAGAAGTTTTGCCGGCACCATTCGGGCCCAATAATCCAAATACAGATTGTTTGGGCACAACCAAAGTCACATCGTTTAAAGCGGTGTGGTTCGAAAATTTTTTGACTACGTGCCTTACTTCTAAGATCGATTCCATTGAACTATAGTCAAATGTAAGAAGTAAAAGTCATTGTTTTAAATAATTTTTATGAACGGAAAAATTCTCATCTTTGCAGCCGCTTAATGTAATTATGGAAGGCTTTAGTACCGAATTAAGTTTACGGATCGATTGGAGTGAAATGGATCTATTCGGCCATGTTAACAATGTGTCGTTTTTTAAATATATTCAGGCTTCTCGCGTTAATTTTTGGGAACAAACAGGTATCACTAAATTGCACAAAGAACAAAACATTGGCCCAATGCTGGCTTCTACCAATATGCAATTCAAAAAGCCTTTGTTTTATCCCGGAAAGGTGACCATAAAATGCAAAGTAGGCTTTGTTAAAACCACCAGTTTTTCGTTTCAACACGTTATATTGAACAATAAAGGCGAAATAGCCGCCGAAGCCGAAGATGTAATGGTATTGTTCGATTTTAATAAGAATGAAAAAACGGTATTGCCAAAAAGTATATTAGAAGCTTTTGAAGGGAAATAAAAACAAGAAAAATTACTGTCAATAATGCCAAATTGACATTTTGAAGCTATTGGCACACACTTTGACTGATCACTTAAAAAAAAGAACTATGGGAAAAATTAATGTACAAACCGAGAATATCTTTCCGATAATTAAGAAATTCCTTTACAGCGATAATGAGATCTTTTTGCGCGAATTAGTGAGCAACGCGGTTGACGCCACGCAAAAACTCAAAGCCCTGGGCTCTATGGGCGAATTTAAAGGCGACATAGGTGAAACTAAAATAGAGGTTGAAGTGGATAAGGCCTCGAAAACCATTACCATAAAAGATAAAGGTATTGGAATGACGGCCGAAGAAATTGAAAAGTACATTACGCAGATCGCGTTTAGTGGAGCCGAGGAATTCGTAAATAAATACAAAGATAAAGTTGATAAGAACGTAGTGATAGGCCATTTTGGATTGGGTTTTTACTCAGCCTTTATGGTGGCTAAAAAAGTGGAGATATTTTCTTTGTCCTATAAGGAAGGCGCCAAAGGTGTTCATTGGGATTGCGATGGAAGCCCTGAATATAATATTGAAGAGATTTCAAATAAAGCTGGCAGAGGTACTAATATTGTTTTACATATCGCCGATGATTGTTTAGAATACCTCGAGCAAAATAAGATAGAAGGCCTTCTTAAAAAATATTGTAAGTTCTTACCTGTCGAAATTAAATTCGGAACAAAAAAAGATTGGATCGCTACAGGCGAAAAAGACGATAAAGGCGAAGATAAACGAAAAGAAGTAGAAGTTGATAATATCATTAACAATCCTAACCCGGCCTGGACCAAAAAACCGGCCGAACTTACGGATGAGGATTACAAAAGCTTTTATCGCGAGTTGTATCCTATGCAATTCGAAGAGCCGTTGTTTTGGATCCATTTAAATGTGGATTATCCTTTTAACCTTACCGGTATTTTATATTTTCCAAAGCTTTCCAATAAATTGGAAATGCCAAAAGACCGCATTCAGCTTTATAGCAACCAGGTTTTTGTTACAGATAATGTGGAAAATATTGTTCCCGATTTTTTAACGCTCTTACGCGGCGTGTTGGATAGTCCGGATATTCCATTGAATGTAAGCCGTAGTTATCTTCAGGCCGATGGTAATGTGAAAAAGATCTCCTCACACATCACTAAGAAAGTAGCGGATAAATTAGAAGAACTATTTAAAAAGGATAGGGCTGATTTTGAGAAAAAGTGGGATGATATTAAGGTGTTTGTGCAATACGGTATGATCAGCGACGAGAAATTTTTTGAAAAAGCGCAGAAGTTTGCCTTGTTCAAAAATACCGATGGTAAGTTTTTTACATTTGAGGAATACGAAAAATTGGTAAAGGATAATCAAACAGATAAAGACAAAAAATTGATCTATTTATACGCTACCAATAAGGACGAACAACACGCCTACATTGATGCAGCCAAAAATAAAGGGTATGATGTGTTGATAAAGGAAACCATGCTCGATCCGCATTATATTAACCATTTGGAAAGCAAATTAAAAGATACATCTTTTGTGAGAGTGGATTCCGACACCGTCGATAAATTGATAAAGAAAGACGAGAAGACAGAATCAAAATTAACGGAAGATCAGAAGAAACAATTGCAGCCCGTTATAGAAAGTGTGGTGCCAAAAGAACAATTTATGGTGGCATTCGAAAATTTGAGCGAGAAAGAAGCGCCTATGCAAATTACCCGTCCCGAATTTATGCGTCGAATGAAAGACATGAACGCGTTAGGTGGAGGAGGAATGAATTTTTACGGCAATCTTCCGGAAATGTATAATCTGGTAGTGAACACCAATCATCCGCTCATTAATAAATTGGTAACAGAATCTGATCCTGAAAAACAAAAAACATTGACCAAACAGGCAACAGATTTGGCTTTGCTTTCGCAAGGATTATTAAAAGGCGAAAACCTTACTAATTTTATTAAACGATCCGTAGAATTGATTTGATTTCTTAGTTAATATTTTGTGGCAGTAGGCATTGTCACCCTGAGCTTGTCGAGGGGTTATTAAACGATCAGTAGAATTGATTTAAGGGCTTTCCCGAAAACCGGGAAAGCCTTATTTATTTAGTTAGAACCACTCGCTCAGTTCTGGTTTCAAATGCGGTATTCACTTTAACAAGATATACACCGGCAGCCTGTTTACTAAGATCAGGATCTTTTTTGAAAACACGGCATTTTCTTTCCAATTACCAACACATACGCCAGAAAGATCATAAACGCTTACCAAAACGTCTGTTTGTGTATCGGTATTTATATCAATATTGAATTCGCCATTACCCGGATTAGGATAAACGCTGATGGTGCTTTTTGTTTTTATTACCTGTGGAACAGAAGTTGCAAGTGTTGTCATCGATTCCCACAATCCTCTTCCGAAAGTAGCAGCACGAATTTTCCCTGAACCATAATGAATTTCCAATTCATTTACACTAACTGCCGGCAAGCCCGAATTAAAATAGATCCAACCACCGGTGGTATTACCACTGTAATAAACGCCTATGTCTGTTCCCACATAAACAGCGTCGTTCGCCGAATTATTATCATACTCTACGCAATTTACCGGAACGTTAGGAATAATTCCGCTCACGTTCGTCCACGTAACACCGCCATTGATGGTCATGTAAACTTTTTGGCCCGAAAGATAACTACCATAGGTTACCCATACCACATCCGGATTGCTGCCCGAAATAGCAATGTAAGAGATGTAAGAGGTAGGAAGAGTTCCGGTAATATTACTCCAGTTTGTCCCCCCGTTAATGGTTCTGTAAATAGTACCATACGTTGCGTAATAAATATAATTCGGATTTGATTTCGAAACTGCCAATGCATAGATCGATGGACCACTTGTAGAAATATCATTGAAGGTCTGACCGCCATCAGTTGATTTTCTTACCGTATTTCCAGCATAGAATAATATCTGGGGATTGCTAGGATGTATAACAAATGGCGCGGTCCATGATCCGGAACCGGTTGGAATGGCGGTGTAAGTGACGCCACCGTTAAGCGATTTAGAGTAACCGCCGTATTGATACGACATATAAACCGTATTCGAATTAGTATAATCCACGGCGCACTCGGTGCCATCGTTAATATGGTATCTGTTCCAGGTATTAAGTCCACCATTATATTTTAATATACTTCCGTCCTGCTGCCCGCAAAAAATAATATTTTGATTGGTGGCGGCACCGCCTAAGCGATAAAATTGGGTAAGTTGGAGTCCGTTATACAGAGGTATAAATGAATTACCTGATTTTTTAAAAACGCCACCATCATCACCGGCCAGCCAGCTTGAACCTTGCGGAAGGAAAGCCGCTGTATGAACATCTGTGTATCCTGCTCCTGCACCAGACCATGTAGTTCCGCCATCAAGTGTTTGCCACCAGCTGTAACCGCCAACTACTATTCTATTAGGATTAACGGGAGAAACTTCAAGCGGGCTTCCATACCATCCGAACATGGAGGTGGTATTAGGAGCATTCATGGTATTAAAAGTTAAGCCCGCATCAGTACTCTTGTACATTTTTCCTTGTTTGTTCATGTCTGAACTTAATATGTAAACATTATTTGGCACAGCAGGCGACACGGCAATTGATACTCTGCGATAACTGACGCTCGCGGTAGAGGTAAAAATTGGAGACCCATTTACCCAACTCCATGTTATACCTCCGTCTGTAGTACGGAAAATACTATCGGTAACCGCGTACGCGATATTTGGATTCGTTGGATGGAATTCAACATCCCAAACATTTCCCGATTTCTTTTTTTGCCAGGTGGTTCCTCCATCACTCGTTCGCCAAATGCCTTCAGCGGAGGCTACCAATAAGGTGTCGGTTTGCTGGGGATTAATTATTATTCTGTTAAGTACTTTGAATTGCGATACATTATAAGATAATCCTGTCGGATTCCAGCTAGCTCCACCATTTGTACTTTTGATTACACCCATACTGTAATTGCAATAAAAACCGAATGTAAACGAAGCGTATTTATCGCCGGTTGCAACGTAAACCGTATTTGAATTCTTAGGATTGATGGCAAAGTCAGATACACTAAGAGCGGGCATATTGTTTGTTAGATCGGTCCAACTTGCTCCACCATTTGAACTTCTCCAAATTCCAGCATCAGGTCCGCCGAGCCAAATGGCATTCGAATCATTGGGATCAACAGCAACACAATTTACGCGACCAGAGTAATTTCCAGGACCAAGATAAGACCAATTGCCTGTATACGTTGTTGTTTTATTAGATTTGGAGTTTTGTTCCTGTAAAGCTTTATACGTAGCGGCAGGATCGAAAGCTTGTCCTGAAGGAAATACTCTTGGCTCTACATAAGATTCCCACCTTTTAAATTTTTTCCAATCGTCATCCGGCAACCAATCCAACGGAACATCTTTGTAATGATCGTTAAGGGACTTTTGTACATCGTAAAAATTTGCAGTATTACCGTTAATGTTTTTGTCCATACTTTGAGTATGGCCTGCATAGGCGCATATCATGAACAACGTAGAAAACGCTAGAAGTTTTTTCATTAGCAGAGGATTTTTCAATATCAAATATAGTTTTTTTCCTTAAACCACAAAACTATTCTGGTAAAATGTGGAAAAACAAGTATTAAAACGTACTTACATAAACCTAATTTGAAGTAACAGAAGATGATCGGTTTTTCTTGTTAAGAACATTAAGAATTTAAAGGATGACCGAACTGAAGTAAATAACCATTATTATCGTAGATCCCAAAATCCCTCATACCATAGTCAAAGTTATTGATAGAGTAACAAATTTGAGTTTTACTTTTTAATTCGTTCCAAACTTCATCCGCATTTTCAACTGTAATGTAAAAGGACCCTGTGAACTTTGGCCCGCTTTTAAAGTCTTCGTGTTCGTTAGGGATAGAGAACATAAATTCAACACCGCCGCGACTAACATTAGCCCAACCCCAATCGATGTTATATTCAATAACTGTAAAACCCAAAACGGTTTTATAATATTCAACTGTTTCTTCCAGTTTGTCGGTCCATAACATCGGACAAAGTGATTGTAATTTCGGTTTCATTATCTTTATTTTCAAATTTACAATAAAGTTGAGAACTGGATTAGCTCACATTAGTAGGCGGCGTCATCCTGAGCTTGTCGAAGGATGGTTAACACTTGTCACCAACTCCCAATCTACATCCTATTCGGCACTTCAATACCCAACATCTTCATCCCGTTTTTAATAACCGTACTGCATTGCTTGGCTAATGCCAGTCGCAATTGTTTTATTTCTTCGTTTTCTTCTTTCAAGATAGAATGATCGTGATAAAAACGGTTGAACGTTTTTGTAAGTTCGTAAACATAATTAGCCACCAGGGCAGGATTATATTGTTTCGCGCTTTCCTCAACCGCTCCTTCAAATTCGTAGATCAATTTAATGATTTCCCGTTCCAATTCGTTCAGTGAAATGTTTTCCTGAATGTTTTCGGCTTTGGTATAATTGGCCTTACCTAATACAGATTGAATTCTAGCGTGAGTATATTGTATAAAAGGACCAGTGTGCCCGTTGAAGTCAATACTTTCTTTAGGATCAAATAACATTTTCTTTTTCGGGTCCACTTTTAAAATAAAATATTTTAAGGCACCGAGTCCGATCTGACGGTATAAATTTTGTAATTCTTCCTCCGTAAATCCTTCGGTTTTTCCTAGTTCGCTGGTCGTTTTCTCAGAAGTATCAAACATTTCTTTTAAAAGATCATCGGCATCAACCACTGTTCCTTCTCGACTTTTCATTTTTCCTTCAGGTAATTCCACCATGCCGTACGATAAATGATAACACTCTTTTGCCCATGGATAACCAAACTTTTCGAATATTTTAAACAGAACTTTAAAATGATATTCCTGTTCGTTACCAACCGTATATATTAATTGATTGAGAGAAGGGTAATCTTTAAAACGTTTGCTGGCAGTACCCAGATCCTGTGTAATGTATACCGAAGTGCCATCGCTTCTTAAAACAACTTTCTCATCTAAGCCATCAGCTGTAAGATCAATTCTTACACTATTATCTTCTTTTTTAAAAAATACTTTTTTGATTAGGCCCTCTTCAACAATTTCTTTTCCTAAAAGGTAAGTTTCACTTTCGTAATACATTTTGTCGAAACTAACGCCAAGGGTAGAGTAGGTGTGATCAAAACCCGAATAAACCCAACTATTCATGGTTTTCCAAAGTGTCATAATAGTTTTATCTCCTGCTTCCCATTTTAAAAGCATTTCCTGAGCTTCTATTATTAAAGGCGCTTTTTTCTCCGCTTCCTCTTTTGTTTTTCCTTCTCCAACTAATTTTTCAATTTCTTTTTTATAATGTTTATCAAACTCCACATAATATTTTCCTACTAAATGGTCGCCTTTTATTCCTGAGCTCTCAGGTGTTTCACCGTTTCCCCATTTTTGCCAGGCAAGCATGCTTTTGCAAATGTGAATACCCCGGTCGTTAACCAAACTGGTTTTCACAACTGTATGTCCTTGCGATTTCAATATTTCAGAAACCGAATGTCCTAGCAAAATATTACGAATATGCCCAAGGTGCAAAGGCTTGTTAGTATTAGGTGAAGAATATTCCAACATCACCGTTTTACCGCTCGATCCTTCAGGTTTATAACCCACCGTGTTATTATTGTTCTGCGAATTAAAGTAGCTCAACCAGATCTTATTACTCAAAGAAATATTTAAAAATCCCTTCACTACATTGAACTTGATGATATCTGCGTTGTTTTTAGTAAGATATTCTCCGATCTCCTGTCCAGCAGCCTCAGGCGTTTTTTTTGCCTCTTTTATGTAGGGAAAAGTAACTAAGGTATAATCGCCCTCAAATTCTTTTCGCGTTTTTTGGAGCGTAACT
>JBGASH010000191.1:4183-6090 GCA_044229775.1 Bacteroidia bacterium | reverse complement strand
GGCTTTACCAAATACAGTTGATATGCCCGGTAATACTATTTGTGCAGCGTTCAGAGATATAGATCCAACATCGAGCGGAAATATTTATTTTGCCTATTATGGAAATGCGCCGTGTCGTTCGTTGGTGATCTCGTGGGCCAATGTGCCTTTATACGATAATCCGGGTTCATGTTCAGGCAAAGCCAATTCGCAATTTCAATTAGTACTTCACGAGAATACAAATTTCATTGATGTTTTTATTGAGAATAGTACCGCTTGTACCGGATGGAATAGTGGTTACGGAATTATAGGGATCCAAAACGCGAGTGGAACTACCGGCTATTCGCCGCCTTTAAGAAATTATCCAACAACTTGGACCGCTACCAATGAGGCCTGGCGGTTTGTTCCAACGGGTACACCAAATTATACGGTAACTTGGAACGGCCCCGGTGGTTTAATTGGTACGGGTTTAACTGCAGCTGTGTGCCCAACCGCTACTTCGAGTTACACGGCAACTATGCTCGTTAATAGTTGTTCAACGGTAACAAGTACTTACACAAGTGCAGTTACGGTTTCGGTAAATCCTAATCCACCTCCAACTATTACATTTGGGCCAATAACACAATTGGCATGTGGTACAGCAACCAATTCGGCGAGTGTAATTTTATCGGGAGGAACACCCGGCTATACAGTAGTGTGGTCGCCGGCTGCTACACTTAGCGGATCAACAGCAACAACTTATTCGGTTACGGGTTTAAGTGCTGGTGTAAATACGGTTTATGTGGTAGATGCAGCAGGATGTTCTAATGTAGCAACTATAACAATGAATCCGCCACCAATAACACCAACGGTTAGTTTAACAGCTTCGCCAAATAATACTTTATCCTGCGCCATTCCTTCCATTCAATTAATAGCTACTGGTGGTCCGCCATCTATTGCCGCAAATTTAACCTACTCGTGGACCAGTTCCTGCGGAACATTTACCGGTTCAGTAATAACGGTTACTTGCGCAGGAACATATCAATTGTTTTGTACCGATCCTAATTCGGGTTGCACGGTAACACAAACCATACAAATATATCAGGATGGTACGGTAGCAACGGCCAGTATTACTCCCGGAAATCAAGTGATTTACCTTGTGGTCCGCCTTTGTCAGGGTATATTTGTAGTCCGGGTTGTGTGGGCGTTTATACTTTTGAAATAACAAATACGTTGAATGGATGTAAATCTATAAAAACGGTAACGGTTACAGCTAATAATAGTATTCCTAATCTAACTATTTCGGCTCAAGCCAATAATTATTATGTTACTTGTGTTACCTGTGTTACTATGCAGATCACCGCATCAATGACGGGTACATCCTCAGCGGGTATTGGTATAAACTGGCAAAACGCTTCAGGAACTACTACCTTATCAACGTCCAATACATTTAGTACCTGTATTCCCGGAAATTATTTGGCCTATGCGTATAATCTGGCGGCCACAAATTGTTCGGTATCACAAATTGTAACTGTATTACAAAACACCAACACACCAAGCGCTGCATTTACAAGTTCGGTGTGGGGTGCGCAAAATCCTACACTAACTTGTTTTAACCCCTGCGTTACCATGACCGGAACTTCTACAGCTTCAAGCTATAGTGTTTCGTGGAATACACCGGGTACCATACCGGATGTTACCGTGAGTGTTTGTTCAACCACTAATACTTCGCAAACGTTGTTAACGCCTACATATAGTGTAGTGATAACCGATCTGGTTAATGGTTGTGTGAAAAAATTGGCCGTACCGGTTTATCAGGATATAAAAACAGTGACCCTAACAGCAAAATCAACGCCAAGTTTGTTGACGTGTAAAGTAATTCAAGCGCAATTACAGTATACGCCTAATCCATTGAGCGCCCTGCATACCTGGACATGGACCACGCCACC
>JBGASH010000191.1:0-4178 GCA_044229775.1 Bacteroidia bacterium | reverse complement strand
AACCTATACGGTTGAAGCTACTAATTCTGTCAATGGTTGTAAGTCGTCACAAACGGTGAATGTTGGTTTAAATAATTTACCACCGGCAGTTAACCCGATACCACCAGCTACTATTGTTTGTGGTAGCCCAACCGTTCAGGTGAATTCAGGTGTAACGAGTACTGTAGGTAATACCTATTTTTGGAAGGGACCTAACGGTTCGGCCATAAACCCCATAACGGGTGGTAGTCCAACCGTGAACAAGCAAGGTGTTTATACGGTTATTATCACAAATACCATTACCGGTTGTGTAGGTATGAACACCGTTCAGGTGGGAATGGGAAGTTTGAAGGCGGATTTTGTTGCTGATCCTAATCAGGGTTTTGCCCCGTTAACTGTAAATTTCACAAATAACACTAATCCTTTAGGTGGAAGTACAGTGTGGGGATATGGTAATGGTATAAGTCAAACTTCCACCACGAGTATTAACGGATTAACCACCTACGATTCGCCGGGAACATATACGGTGATTCTTATTTCACAAAAAGGAATTTGTAAAGATACCGCCATGCAAACTGTGGTGGTTGATATTCCTTCGAAGCTTGAAGTGCCCAATGTGTTCACGCCTAATGGAGATGGAATAAACGACCATTTCATTTTGCATACAGCCAACTTAAGCGAAATATCGGCAAGTATTTATGATCGCTGGGGCGAAAAAATGTATGAGGTTACAACTGATAAAGGAAATATCGAGTGGGATGGAAAGACATTAGGCGGTAAAGAAGTTCCGGCAGGCACCTATTTTTGGATGGTTAAAGCAAAAGGAAAAGACGGGCAGGATTTTAATCAGAAAGGGAATGTAACTCTGTATAGATAATACCCTTACTTGTAAATTTCTTTTTTAGCAGCCATTAAAGTGTTTTTTAAGAGGGAGGCAATGGTCATAGGGCCAACACCACCCGGTACCGGTGTAATATAAGAACACTTTGGAGCCACTTCATCAAATTTTACATCGCCAACTAATTTATAGCCTTTTGGCAAGGAAGCATCTTCCACGCGATTAATTCCCACATCAATTATCACAGCGCCTGGTTTAACCATGTCGGCAGTAACAAAATCGGCTCTGCCTATGGCGGCAATAATGATATCGGCATTTAAACAATGTGCTTTAAGATCTTTTGTGCGGCTATGACATAATGTAACGGTGCAATTGGCATGCTTACTGTTTTTTGCCATCAAAATACTCATTGGCGAACCCACAATATGGCTACGGCCAATTACCACGCAGTTTTTACCGGATGTTTCAATGTTGTATCGCTCTAATAATTGAACAATTCCATAAGGCGTAGCGCTAATATAGGTTGGCATATCTAAAACTAATCGTCCCACATTTATAGGATGAAAGCCATCCACATCTTTACTGGGTTTTACCGCCTCAATAACTTTTTGTTCCGAAATATGTTTTGGTAAAGGTAATTGTACAATATAACCGTCAATATCCTTATCGTTATTTAATTCTTCAATTTTATCAAGCAACTGTTTTTCACTAATAGACGATTCAAACTTCACTAAGGTAGATTTAAATCCTACTTTTTCGCAGGTCTTCACTTTAGAACCCACGTAAGCCTGTGATGCCGGATCTTCTCCCACTAAAACGGCCGCTAAATGCGGGATCTTTCCTCCTTTAGCTTTTAGTTGTTTAACTTCTTCAGCAATTTCATTTTGAAGTTCGAGTGATATTTTTTTTCCGTCTATGATGTTCATCTAGGTTCTCTTACTAATTACATTTTCGGCATTCCACCTTTTGGCATGTTTCGCATTAATTTACTCATGGCGTTCTTGTCATTCATCATCCGCATCATTTTACGGGTCTCTTCAAACTGCTTTAATAATTTATTTACCTCGGTAACATTTTGTCCACAACCTTTTGCTATCCGTTGTTTACGCGACCCGTTTATTAATTCGGGGTTACTGCGTTCTTTAGGCGTCATTGAATGAATAATGGCTTCAATATGTTTAAAGGAATCATCGCTTATATCAGCTTCCTTAATGGCTTTTCCTACGCCCGGGATCATTCCCACCAGATCTTTAATGTTTCCCATTTTTTTAATTTGGGCCAGCTGTGCCAAGAAATCATTAAAATCAAATTGATTCTTCGCTATTTTTTTGGAAAGTTTTCGCGCTTCTTCTTCGTTAAATTGTTCTTGTGCGCGTTCTACTAAGGTAACCACGTCGCCCATTCCCAAAATACGATCGGCCATACGTTCGGGATAAAAAATATCCAACGCTTCCATTTTCTCACCCGTACCAACAAACTTTATGGGTTTATTTACAACCGATTTTATTGATAAAGCCGCACCACCACGGGTATCGCCATCTAATTTAGTTAAGATCACACCGTCAAAATTCAAACGGTCGTTAAAGGCTTTCGCAGTGTTCACGGCATCCTGTCCGGTCATAGCATCCACCACAAATAAGATCTCGTTAGGTTTGATCGCTTTTTTTAGTTCGGCAATTTCGTTCATCATGGTCTCATCAACCGCTAAACGTCCAGCCGTATCTATGATCACCACGCTATTGCCGTTTTCTTTTGCTTGTTTAAGCGCGGCCTCCGAAATTTTAACCGGATTTTTTTCTTCGCGATTAGAGAAAACTTCAACGCCTATTTGCTCTCCTAAAACATGTAACTGATCAATAGCGGCAGGACGGTAAACGTCGCAGGCAACCAATAAAGGCTTTTTACCTTTTTTACTTTTTAAATAATTGGCCAGCTTGCCTGAAAACGTGGTTTTACCTGAACCTTGCAAACCACTCATTAAAATAATTGTGGGATTACCGCCCAGGTAAATATCTTCTTTTTGTCCGCCCATTAAAGCGGTAAGTTCATCGTGAGTGATCTTTATTAATAACTGACTTGGAGAAATAGAAGTTAATACATTCTGACCAAGGGCTTTTTCTTTAATGGTGTCGGTAAATTGTTTCGCGACTTTATAATTAACGTCAGCATCTAATAATACTTTACGAACTTCTTTTAAAGTTTCGGCGACGTTAATCTCCGTAATTTTACCTTGTCCTTTTAAAACTTTAAAGGCCCTGTCTAATTTATCACTTAAATTTTCAAACATGTGTAAATACTAAGACGACAAATTTAAGATTTTTACGCTATTAAAGGCGAAAAATTAGCGGGGAAATGATGAATTAAGTTCGTTAAAATAACCTCTAAAAATGGTGTTTTTGGGTTCTAACTCGCAGGCTTTTTTAAGATCGGAAAGTGCCTGTTTTCCCATCCTTCTATCTATGAAAAACTTGGCTCTGTTTACATAAAGGATGGCATTTGATGGATCGGCGACAATTAACTTGTTTAGTCCATTCAGTTGAGAATTGTACAAGTTATTTATTATAGCACCCTCTAAACCGGCGGGAATTGAATTGGCACAACATTGTTTTAGAACCACTAGGTCTTTATAAGCATTCTCAAAATCGCCGAAAGTGTAATAGGCCTGGCAACGGAATGATAGGATCTGTGGATCATTCCCCGAGAGATCAAGGGCTTTAGTGTAATCGGCTATGGCTTCGTTTTTCTTCTGTAAAGAAACATAAACGTTGGCCCGGTCGTTATAAACCTGCGGCTTCTTGTCATATAAGGAAATAGCAGTGTTGTAACAATCGAGCGCATCGGCAAACTGCCCTTTATGAAACAGAAAATTTCCTTTGCGGGCATGAAAAAAATAGTTCTTGGGGCAATCGGCAGCGGCTTCGGTCAAATAACTTAATCCGTCTTTGTAAATGGCCATTCGTGTAAATGTTTTTAAAGCAGCTCCTGTAATTAGGATTGCAAAAACACCGGTTACTAATTTGGAATTTGTGGGCCATTTTATCTGACTTAAAAATACCATGAGGCCAATTAAAGAAGTGTAAGATCGGTGTTCGAGGTGTTCGCCCAAAGGCGAGGTTGCGCCGAACCAAACCGGAACAGCCAGTAGAATAAAATAAATGAGCAAACCCAAAAGGGCCGTTCGTTTGTTTTGTACATCCAATTTAAAAACAGATATGGAAAGAAGGATAATAACAATAATTCCCATTATAAGCGAAGAGTTTTCATAGTTCGGTGTCACCGATTGGTTTATTGGGACTAAACTTTTTCCAATAAAAATGAGGAAGCCACCCAAAAATCCTTTTATGGTGCTTGTGAGATCGTG
>JBGASH010000190.1:0-6090 GCA_044229775.1 Bacteroidia bacterium | reverse complement strand
TGGCTTTCATTTTAGAGCATAAGAACTATTTTAAGCCCCGTTTATATTTCCGTAAGCGAAAAAGTGTTTGGGATTTAGAGTTTTAGGGCAAAATTGATTTTATAAACAATTTCCTGTCTCGCTTCCATTCTTACCTAAAAATTTATACCTTTATTTTATGACAACAAAACTATTCGCATTATGCATGGCTGTTTCCTGTTACGGATTTTCTCAGGAAATTAAAGTTAAAGAAGGATCAGAACGTTTTTCATCGGGTAGCCATGAAGCACTTATAACCAATATTTACGAAAATAACTTGGATGAAGTAACTAGCGAATGGAAAAGCGTATTGAAAGATTTTAAAAACGAAAAGGTTAAAGTTAGCGGCGACGAAGTTTTTGGCGATAATATTTTAATTAAGGACTGGGGTAACAACCCGGTGGATATTTATACGCGGTTTGAAGAAAACAAAAGTGATAAAAGTATTAAGATGATGGTTGCGGTTGATTTAGGAGGCGTATATATGAAAGGATCGGATAAAGACAAACAAAAATATATTGAAAAAATGATGAAAGAGTTTGCGGTAAAGATGACCAAAGAACCTCTTGAGAAAAATGTGAAAGTGGTGGTGGCAGCCTTAGCGAAGTTAGAAGACAATCAAAAAGATCTTGAAAAGGAAAATAAAAATTTAAAAGACGACATTGAAAACTACAAATCAAAAATAAAAAAGGCCGAAGAAGATATCAAGAAGAACGATGAAGCCCAGGCCAAAAAGAAAAGCGAGATTGAAGCGCAGAAAAAGGTAGTAGACGGCGCTAAGAAGCGGTTAGACGACGTAAAGTAGTTTTTTTTAAGATTTAGTGTCGTCAGTTTTATCAGGATTAAAATCTTTAGCGCGTTTAATGCGATTCTCCTTCATATTAAAGAGTTCTATCAATATGGCGAATGCTAAGGCGATATATGCATAATTCTTATTTATCTCCACGTGTTGGTCGTGACTAACGGTTGAGTTATAACTATCAACACAGGCTTCACTAACCAATATACCACCTATCACCAAAAGAAAGGTAAGGGCAATCATTTTAATGCCGGGGTTACGATTGATGAAATCGGATACCACCCCTGAAAAAAGCATCATCAGTATCATAGAGATAATAACCGCAGAAATCATAATAACAATATTGTTTGATAACCCCACCGCCGTTAAAATAGAATCGAAAGAAAAAATAATATCAATGATCACTATCTGAAACACCACCGCGTTAAAGGTGCTTTTTCCTTTACTGCTGAACTCATTCTCCTCGCCTTGTATCTTTTCTTGTATTTCCATCCAGGTTTTATATAACAAGAAAATGCCCCCGCCAAACAAGATCAATCCCCTACCCGATACACCATAAATACCAATATGAAACAACGGATCTACTAATCCTGCGATCCAGCTAATAGAAAAAAGTAAGATACAACGTACAACAAGAGCAAGTATAAGACCAATGGTTCGGGCACGTGGCTTTAAAGCTGGTGGAAGTTTATCGGCGGTAATGGCAATGAAAATGATGTTATCTATGCCTAAAACAATTTCTAAAACCGTTAAAGTTAAGAGGGTAATTATTCCATTTAAACTTAATAAACCCGCTAAATCCTGTGAGTAACTGTGCATTTTTAATGTTGAAACACAAATTTATGGCTTTTTTATGATATACCTACAAAATTTATTCTACCTGAAATACAATAACTTATGAACTATTTTAGTACTATGTCTTGCATAATACCTTTTAATGTACTTATCTTTGTATCACCAACTAATGGTTATAACATTTTACCTCGTTGGCCACGAGGCTGAACAAAAAAGGAAAAAGAAAAAATTATAAAAACAACTCCGTTAAGACGGATCAAAAATTAAGAAAATGAAAAAGATCACAAGCAAAGCAGTAAAAGTAACAGCCATATTAGCTTTAACACTTAGCGCCTTTTTAATAAAGGCCAAAACCAACAACGAAGTTGCCGTTGAAACCGAAAAAACCATTAAGCAACATGTAAAATTTCCACAGCTGATATTACCGGTTCAAAAAAACGAAAAAGTAGAGATCGTTTTTACAACTGGCACCAACGGAAAAGTTGATTTTGTATTAGCTAAAACCGAAAACGAAATTTTAAAAAAGGAACTTGAAAAACAATTTTTAGGTTTAACGCTTAACAAATTAAAATCAAATGTGGCGTATAGCATAGTGTTTAACTTTAAAACCATATAACATGTCGGTAAATTCAGAGAACACAAAGGCCCAGATGCGAAAAGGTGTTCTTGAACTATGCATACTTTCTATTCTGTCGCAAGGCGACGCTTATCCAACTGAAATAATAGATAAGTTAAAAGAAACAAAGTTAGTTGTAGTTGAAGGCACTCTTTATCCGCTCTTAACAAGGCTTAAAAATACCGGACTCCTCGCCTACCGCTGGGAAGAAAGTACCTCGGGTCCGCCCCGCAAATACTATAAACTCACCGAAATTGGCGAGCAGTATTTAAAAGATATTCAACTCTCGTGGTTTGAGTTGGTAGATATTGTAAACAAAACCATTGCACCAAAATAAAATTTTAGAAACAAGAATTATAAAACATTTAAAAAATATAAAATGAACAAGACAGTTACCATAAATATAAGCGGCATTATTTTTCATATAGAAGAAGACGCTTATGAAAAACTGAGCAAATACCTCAACACTATAAAAGGCTATTTCAGCAATACTGATGGCGGTAACGAGATCATGAGCGATATTGAAGCTCGTATTGCCGAGATGCTGCAAGGTAAAACCAGCGCCGTTAAACAAGTGGTGCTGATGGGAGATGTGGACGCCGTTATAGAAGCAATGGGTAAACCCGAAGAATTTGCCGATGGCGCTTCAACCGATAATAAAAATGAAAGGTCGGAAAACACTTCTTATGCCTCAGGTGAGCCGGTTAAAAAACGCCTCTTTCGCGACCCCGATCATAAAGCCATTGGCGGTGTTTGCTCGGGTATTGCCGCTTACTTTGATATAGACATGATCTGGATCCGCTTACTAATGTTCCTGCTCATTTTCTTTGGCGGACTAAGTTTATGGGTATACATCATCATGTGGATCATTATTCCGGAAGCCAAAACCACCGCCGACAAACTGGCCATGCATGGTGAAAAGATTGACATCAACAACATCAGCAAAACGGTTAAAGATGAAGCTGAACAATTAAAACAACGAATGAAAGCAGGTGGTGCCGAAACACGTAACTTTTTTGAGAAGTTTGCCGATTTCATCAAAGATTTCTTCACCATCTTCGGAAAATTCTTTGTACGCCTTGTAGGATTAGGACTTTTGATCTTTGGGGTGATCTTTATGCTGGGCTTAATGTCAACCATTTTTGGTTTCTCAATTGCCGGATCGCAGGCCGATTATAACGATTGGGTGAATCTGGTGTTCTTCGACAGAAGTCATTATACCATGGGGGCCTTTGGTTTGATCTTATTCTTTGGTATCCCTATCATCATGATGATCTATGGCGGTATCAAATTATTGTTCAAGATACATTATAGTAATCGTTGGTTGAACATTTCGGCAGGACTAATCTGGTTAACCGGTTTCTTAGTTGTATTGTACGTTGGTGTGAAAACAGGGACCGATTTCAGCGAAGGCGGAAAAGTAAAAGAACAAATTCAGATCCAGTCGAAGCGTGATACCCTATACTTAACACTTACAAAAGGATCCAAATTATTGGAAGCCCTTAATTTAAATGAAAGTGACATTGAGGATTATGATAGTGATGGCAATCATATGAAAGTTCATACCCGCCACAGCGACTACATCATAGGCAAAAACGATAACGCTAAATACATTGTTGGTTATGCCAGCCTTAATATTTTGCCTTCAAATTCAGATAATTTTGAATTGTACGTGGTTAAAAAAGCGCGCGGCATGGACAAAAGAACCGCCGTAGAGCGCGCTAAGGTCATTAAATATAACATCAAGCAAAACGATAGCACGCTTGTGTTTGACGAAATTTTCACTGTACCTGGAAATGAAAAATTCAGAGTACAGGATATTGAAGTCATTTTAAAGGTACCACGTAACAAAGTGGTGTATTTGGATAAGACTCTTGAACATTTTATTTATGATGTGGAGAACGTGACCAATACCTACGATGGAGAGATGGTAGGTCGCCGATGGATAATGACCGAAGAAGGATTGGCTTGTGTGGATTGCAATGGTATTGAACAGAATGAGAACAAGATCGACATACCTCAACCTCCCACTCCTCCCGGTGATATTAATGTGAATGTAAAGGATGGAAAAGTGGAGATCAACAAAGACGGTATTAAGGTAAATTCAAAAGATGCCGATGTGAAGATCGATAAGACCGGAATACATGTTACAAAAAAAGATGAGAAATAGTTTTTGTATAACATTTATATTTCTGGTATTTGGTTTCGCGAAAGCAGGAAACACCGAATGGTTAAAAAAAGAGACCGGTCAATATAACCTTCACTACACCATCATCGACAAAAATGTTGTAAGCGAACTCGAAGGTTATGTAACGGCCGGTTTCAAATCGATAAGTAAGTTCTTTAATAAACCTTTTAAAACCAAGATCGACATTTATATTTTTCCCGATCGTAGTTCACTCGATAAAGAATGGCAGATAGTGTTCAAAGATACCGGGTTTCGCTCGCAATGCTGGATGGTGGCCAGTGGTGTTGGTACACGACTCGATATTGTGTCGCCTTCCATATGGGCCAAAGAGAATTGCGAACATGATGGAAATAATAAAAAAGAAGTACAGGAAATAATTACCCATGAATTAACGCACGTGTTTCACGGCCAATATAACAGTAAGTCAGATTTTGAAGGCATGGATAATTTAGGATGGCTTGGAAAACTACCTGTTAAATTGGAAAATATCTGGAGCGGGAAAGCGAAATACGGATTAGCGGGTTCTCTAGTTAAATACATTGACGTAACTTATGGAAGAAAAACCGTTATAGAGTTATTAGCCATTACTGATCAGGCGGAAGCGCTGATCAGTTTAAAATTGAGTGAGGGAGAACTTTTAACAAACTGGGAAAATTACATCAGTAAAAATTGAACTAAACCAAGTCTGAAGTGTAATACTTAATGATATTGTTGGCAAGTGGTGTTTTGATTTTTTTAATAGATAAAAAAGCTCCGGAGTATCCCGATAACTATCGGGAGTCGGGGCTTTTTTATTTCCCCCTGCCTTGTAGTACAATGAGAATTGTATGTACCAAAATTTTAAAATCGAGTAACAAACTCATGTTCTCAATGTAAAGAATGTCAAATTTTAAACGATCGATCATTTGATCTACGTTTTCGGCGTAACCGTATTTAACTTGTCCCCACGAAGTGATGCCCGGTCTTACTTTATGCAAGTGTTTATAGTGAGGCGCCCGTTGTACAATTTGATTGATGTAGAATTCACGCTCGGGTCTTGGACCAACAATACTCATATCCCCCTGTAGTACATTTAAAAACTGCGGCAATTCATCTAAACGGCTCTTTCTTAAAAAACGTCCTAACATGGTTACGCGCGAATCATTTTCGCTGGATAAGGCCGGACCCATGCGTTCAGCATCAATCACCATGGTACGGAATTTAAAAATGTAAAACGGTCTTCCATGAATTCCTATTCTTATTTGACTAAAAAAAGCCGGACCGCGCGAAGTGGCTTTAACTAAAATGATCAGCAATAAATAAAACCAGCTAAAAAACACCAATACAAACAATGATAATGATACATCAATAAAACGCTTTACCGACACTTGCCAATCGGGAATGATCTGATTTTTAATTTCCATTAAAGGCGTTCCTAAAATGGAATTCATGCGTACCTGTCCGGATAAAATATCGTACATATCAGGAATAATTTTGATCACAACCCCCAGATCGCTTAATTCGTTCACGATCTGTTTCAAATAATCGTGCTCCCATGTTTCAAGCGCAATAATTACTTCTTCGATCTTATGTGTCTCAATTATCTTTTTTATCTCATGATATTCGCCAAGGTGATTTAATTCTTTTTTCAGCATATCGGAATAACCGTTTTTCCCCTCTATGTGAACAAACCCA
>JBGASH010000189.1:5499-6625 GCA_044229775.1 Bacteroidia bacterium | reverse complement strand
AACGGAGAAAAAATTGCCTTGCTTGGTATTGAGAATTGGGGAGCGCATATGCGATTTCCTAAATATGGGAAATTGAACGAAGCCTATAAAGGAACCGAAGAATATAAATTCAAAATATTAATGAGTCACGATCCTTCGCATTGGGATCACCAGGTGAGAACCGAATATCCAAACATCGATCTAACATTGAGTGGTCATACGCATGGAATGCAATTAGGCATTGAGATCCCCGGTTTTAAATGGAGTCCTTCACAATATTTCTATAAACAATGGGCCGGATTGTACAAACAGGACAATCAGTATCTTTACGTAAATCGTGGATTAGGATTTTTAGGATATCCGGGCCGTTTGGGTATATGGCCTGAGATAACGGTTATTGAGTTGAGTAAAGCCTAATAATTTAAATCAACTTTAGTAGTATCATTATTTTTAATAACAATATTAAAAATTGTCCCGGTGGGAGCCGCTGCAGGTATTTGAGTGGTCCAAAAAAGCCAAGTAGTTTGAGAAGCCATTTTAGTTACAATTACAGTGTCCTTGTTTTTTCCTTTCATCGCAAACATAGTTGGATTTCCATTTATATCATTTGGACTATAAACAGTTATCTGACGAATTGAATCGGGATAATTGATCTGCTTAACATGAAGTTTCATAAATCCGCCGTGACCTAAATTAAATGATAAGCCTGAGGGATTATGTATCGAATCGGTAACGTAACCCAATTTGGTAAATTTTATCCATGATAATTTTCCGCTTTCGCTTACGGTAAGTGTAGCTTTACCACCAAGGTTGGTAGTTGCTGAATTTCCAAAATAAGGATAGAAACCATAATCAGGATCACTCAAATAGTTTACCAATACGCCATCTATTGGATTTCCGGTTATTGCATCTGAAACGGTTATCTCAACGGTTTTAACCGGCGCCTTTGCGATCTGTCCACCCCCGCTAGTAGTAATTTGAGGAGAAAAATCCGTTTTATCGCAGGATGAAATTATTACTATCCCAAGAATTATCGATATTAAATTAATAGTTGTTCTCATAATTTTTCTGTTTAATGGTTTTAAATCCAGGAAACCCAAATTTGCCTGGTTCTAAAATTTAATTTCAATAGTTGATGTTTGTTTCG
>JBGASH010000189.1:0-5478 GCA_044229775.1 Bacteroidia bacterium | reverse complement strand
GTTTTTCTTCTGTATGAAGGCCACTTGAAGGATAATAAGTTGTCCATATAATTTTATCGGTTTTAGGTGACATAGGAATTGTAAATGTGGTGTCGATGTTAGTGCCGTTGAAGGCATTATAGCCGTAAGATGTTCCGTCTGGATTTGGAATATATCGTATGGTTATATCTCTTAAAGTATCTGGGGTAGATACCTGCTTCAAATGTATTTTTAAAAAACCAACAGCCGACATCCTGAATTCGCTTCCTGAAATTGTTGAGAAATAAGTTGCATCATATCCTTCCTTTGACAGTCTCAATTCGTAAAAGTTATCAGGTTGTGGCATGGTTACACAAATTTTACCGTTTTGGTCAGTATAGACCGAGTCATTTCCATAAGGCAAATGCCAGCCACTTCCGCCACTTATTAAAGTGTATTTAACCTTTACATTTTGCAAAGGACTTCCAGATTGTTGATCTTTTATGGTAAGGCACTTGCTGTTAGCTGATGGCGCTACATTGCTTGTGGTTGTAGGCTTGATAGTGCTTTTGTCACAAGCAGTAAAAAGAAGTATTCCTAAAAGACCTGTTAGTATAATAGTTTTAGCTTTCATAACTTTTCATTTTTTTGATTTTTATATCCAAGAAACCCAAATTTGCCTGTTTCCTTTAAAGGGCATGCGGCCATGAGCCATAAAATCGTTATTCACTGCTAAAAGATCTTGATTGATTTCAAGTCATATTTTTCAAATGCAATCCTGTAAAGGAGATCGATCTCTTTTTTGAAAGGCTATCGCCAATTACCGTGAAGGTACAAAACATCACCAAGGTCTTCGCTTTTTGAAAGAACAGTTTAAGGTGGTGAAAAGAAAAGGTAGCCAAGTAAGTCAAAAAACTTCAGAGTTAACTTTAAATTTGAAAATATTTTTTGATTCGCGCAACACGGCCAAAGGATGAAATGCCTGGTCATGATTGACTTGATCTTTAATTCATTTACTTGTTTAAAGCTTTTTGGTAGATTACTTATCGCTAATTGTCATTTAACTTTCCATTTACCTCCTGATCATTTTCGCTGAAAAGTTTTGTTCTACTTGTTTCTTGCAATTGGTCTGAAAAAGGTCCTCCCAACTTTTTCAATTTTAAAAGATCAAAGGATTTTGCTTAGAAGCTGAATCGTAGTTACGAATGTATTTTACCAAAACGTTCTAATTTTCTTTGAAAGAAGGATCCAGAGAATTATAAACGGCTCTGAAATCAACCAAAGGCGTTTCGCCGCCCTGCTCAGATTGTTCTTTGCAATAAAAATACATTGTTTTTGGGGGATTAGGCAAAAAACTCATCTCGCAATGAACAGGGAGAGGAAAAAAGTTTTTGATTTCACTTGAAGTAAATACTTTGCCGCTCTTACGAAGGCGGGGAGAAGTTCCTCCATAATTAAGATCTTCTTCAACAGCTCCGTGTATCACTTTTTCAAGTTGCTCTGGAGCATGATCACCAAGATTTTTTACAAGGTGAAAGCCGGTTGTATTAAGAACAGTCTTAATTTCTGAGTTTTGAGTTAGTGGTGTATTCATGATCGTTTTTTTTTCAAAACTACAACCAGAAGAGCGCCTGCTAAAACGACTTTTTCTAAGAAAGTATTCCTCTTTTGTGATTAGAGCAATTCCGATCTGTACATATGGATTGGTGACCTGATTTTGGGAGATTTTCGCAACAAAAAGTCCCTGTTTTGCAAAAAACGCAAAAAGCTTAGGTTCCAAAATGGTTTTTTGAAAAAGGTTTTTAAAGGGTTTTATAAGAAATTATTGTTTGATCCCCACCTGGATCTTCACATTCACAAAATTCTCTTTGGGTGGAATAGGGCACGACCAGCCATTATGTGAATAGGCGCAATAGGGATGGTAACATAAATTAAAATCAATGATCATTGTGGGTTTATCGTCACTTTCCAGATCAATGTATCTGCCGCCACCGTAGGTTTCTTCATTACTGGTAAGATCGGTAAAGGGTAAAAATAATTGATACTTACCTTCGGTGTTTTGCGCAATACCGGCACGACGGAATAAAGTTAGGGAGTATTTCTTTCCTTTAATGCTAAAACTAGCTTTGGCATAACGGATATACCGTTTTATGGAACCATTGCTTGTTGGAAAATTTAAGGTATCGGAAGTTTTAAATTTTTCGATCTTGGCAGTAACCCGGTATGAAAGATCAATAGGGTAAAAATTCAATCCCTTGAACTCTTTACGCTCTGTTCGGGATAATGGAGTAGAAGTGCTATCGCTATAAAACTTTTTTAATTCACTTTGAGAAGCTGTAATGGCTTTAATGATCTCGTCGTTTTTGGTTTGTGAGAATGTAACGGAAAACGAAAAGAAAAAGAGGAAAATTAAAGTTTTGATCATAAGTTATTTTTGTTCACCACGGAGAAACCGGAGAGATCAGAGACCGCCTTCGGTTTCTCTGCGTGAAATTTTACATATTTCTTCTATACTGCCCACCCACTTCGAATAGCGCTTTAGTAATTTGTCCTAATGAACAATATTTCACCGCTTCCATCACACCCTCGTCTTTATGAGCCTTCCATAAATTATCACGCGTGGCAATTTGCGCTTCTTTTTCTTCTGTGGTAGATCGGATCACTTCGCGTGGTAATACGGTTGGACTACCTTTAGAACTCAAGAATGTATTTACACCTATCAAAGGATACTCGCCGGTGTGTTTCAACGTTTCATAATACAAACTTTCTTCCTGGATCTTGCTGCGCTGATACATGGTTTCCATAGCGCCTAATACGCCGCCACGTTCTGTAATTTTATCAAACTCGCTTAATACAGCTTCTTCCACCAGGTCGGTTAATTCTTCTATGATAAATGATCCCTGTAAAGGGTTTTCGTTCTTCGCTAAACCTAACTCGCGGTTAATGATCAGTTGTATTGCCATTGCTCTTCTCACGCTTTCTTCTGTAGGGGTAGTAATGGCTTCATCGTACGCATTGGTGTGAAGTGAATTACAATTATCGTAAATAGCGTAAAGTGCCTGTAAAGTAGTTCTGATGTCGTTAAAATCAATTTCCTGTGCGTGTAAACTTCTGCCGCTGGTTTGAATATGATACTTCATCATTTGCGAACGCTCATTACCATTATATCTTTCTTTCATGGCCTTAGCCCAAATACGGCGCGATACGCGGCCGATCACACTGTACTCGGGATCAATACCATTACTAAAGAAGAACGAAAGGTTAGGAGCGAAGTCATCAATTTTCATCCCCCTGCTCAAATAATATTCAACAAATGTAAATCCATTCGACAAGGTAAAGGCCAATTGCGAAATAGGATTAGCTCCAGCTTCTGCAATGTGATACCCACTAATGGAAACAGAATAAAAATTCCGCACATTATTGTCAATGAAATATTGCTGCACATCGCCCATCACGCGTAAGCTGAACTCGGTACTGAAGATACAGGTGTTTTGCGCCTGGTCTTCTTTTAAAATATCGGCCTGAACGGTACCGCGCACTTGTGATAAGGTATTCTTTTTTATTTTTTCGTAAACATCTTTAGGCAACACCATGTCACCGGTAACGCCCAACAACATCAATCCCAAACCATCATTTCCCTCCGGTAATTCTTTGGCGTTGTATCGCGGGCGTTTGCAACCCTTAACTTTAAAAATGTCTTCTATTTTTTTATCGATCTCTTTCTCTAATTTATTTTCTTTTATATACAATTCGCATTGCTGATCAATGGCGGCATTCATAAAGAACGCGGCGATAGTGGCGGCCGGACCGTTAATGGTCATACTCACTGAAGTTTTCGGATCGGCTAAATTAAAACCGCTGTAGAGTTTTTTAGCATCATCCAAACAACAAACGCTTACGCCCGAATTTCCGATCTTACCATAAATGTCCGGACGGTGATCCGGATCGTTACCGTATAATGTAACGCTATCGAAAGCTGTGCTTAAACGTTTTGCGGGCATTCCTAAACTTACATAGTGAAAACGCTTGTTAGTACGTTCGGGTCCGCCTTCGCCGGCAAACATTCGGGTAGGATCTTCACCTTCGCGTTTAAATGGATAAATTCCGGCGGTGTAAGGAAACTCTCCCGGAAAATTCTCACGCAGATTCCATAATAGAATATCTCCCCAGCTTTTAAATTTTGGTGCAGCCACTTTTGGAACCTGTGTATGCGACAACGATTCGTAATGTGTTTGAATTTTTATTTCTTTATCGCGAACCTTAAAGATGTAATATTCGTTGCTGTATTGTTTTTTCTTCTCTTCCCAATTATTTAGTGTTTCAAGGTTGTGTCCGTCAAGATCCAATCCTGCACGTTTATATTCTTCCTCTAAACTTTTAATTAATTTGTCTTTATCGGCAACTTTAGAAGATTGTAACGATTCAATGGTTTTTTTGATGCCGTAAAGTCGTTCAGCAATTTCGCTTTGCGCAATAGCCCATTTATCATAGGTGCGCGACGCTTCAGAAATTTCGCTTAAGTAACGTGTACGGTTCGGAGGGATGATGTAGATCTTCTCACTCATTTCCTCCGTAATTTTGAAGGAGGACTTGAGATCGCATTTTGTTTTTTCAACCAACTTATCAATTAACGCTTTGTAAAGCGTGTTAGTACCCGGATCGTTGAATTGCGAAGCAATGGTTCCGTAAACAGGAACTTTATCATCTGCCAGATCAAAAAGATTATGATTTCGCTTATATTGTTTTTTTACGTCTCTTAATGCGTCTTGCGCGCCGCGTTTATCAAATTTATTGATGGCAACAATGTCGGCGAACTCCAGCATATCAATTTTTTCGAGTTGTGTTGCAGCTCCGAATTCAGGAGTCATTACATACAAACTCATGTTGCTGTGTTCAATAATTTCGGTATCGCTTTGTCCTATACCTGCTGTTTCTAATATCACAAGATCAAAATCGGCGGCCTTTAAAATGTTTACGGCATCCTGTACGTATTTAGATAAAGCCAAATTACTTTGACGAGTAGCCAATGAACGCATGTAAACGCGATTGTCTTTAATGGAATTCATACGAATTCTATCTCCTAACAATGCGCCTCCAGTTTTACGTTTGCTAGGATCAACAGAAACTATGCCAATGGTCTTATTGGGGAAATCCAATAAAAATCTTCTTACCAATTCATCTACCAATGATGATTTTCCGGCGCCACCGGTTCCGGTAACACCTATTACGGGCGTTTTAGAATTTTTAGCGTCGGCTCTTACCTGATCTAAAACAACTTTACTTTCTTCATTAAAATTTTCGGCTGCCGAAATTAATTTGGCAATAGATTTATGATCTTTTGTTTTAATGTATTTTATTTCGCCGTTCAAATTAGCGCCGGTAGCGTAGTCGCTTGCTTTTAAAACTTCGTTGATCATTCCCTGTAAACCAAGCGTGCGGCCGTCGTCAGGATGATAAATTCTTGAGATCCCGTAATTATGTAATTCTTTAATTTCTTCAGGCAAAATAGTTCCGCCTCCG
>JBGASH010000188.1:0-6119 GCA_044229775.1 Bacteroidia bacterium | reverse complement strand
ACGTTGAATTATTCAGGTAACCCTTCTTATATCAATAACAATGCACATTCACACGTTATAAGTTATAGAGGCGGTCTTGCACATACATACAAGTTCTGTAAAAACATATCAAATACAACATCTATTTTTGGAAGTGGAATATATAGTGATGTAAGTTCGGCAGGTGGTTGGACTGAAAAAATTCCTGTTAACTATGGTACAAGGTCAACTATAGATCTCAATTTTGATCTGAAAAAGGGATTTAATCTTTCCAGTATAACAGGCATTGAGGCTCAAAGGCAGGATGCACAATCCATTGGTTATGCTATGGTGAAAGATAGCGCGAATCTCAGTGGGTATAATATCCCCGGAAGTATTACCAGTAATAAAGCAACTATATCAAAAACGTGGTCGGTATTTTCTGAATGGACATTAAAAATGCCTTATGATTTTGCATTAACAGCGGGTGTTGGAATGAGCAACATGGATATATTATTGTACGACCGACTTTATGTAGCCGCCAATAATAAGCCCGTAACAAAGATTCCTACCAAATATTCGGCTTCCTATAATAACCTTGTTTCGCCGCACATCGCTTTGAATAAGGTATTTAGCAAGCAATTATCAATTTACGCATCCTACAGCAAAGGATATAAAGCCCCAACGAGCGCGTATTTTTATATTCCTACAACAGGGGAAGTAAACAATGGGCTTAGACCTGAGATCGGAAATCAATATGAGTTTGGCACAAAAGGATCGTTACTAAAAGACAAGTTGCAATATCAAATCGCAGTGTTTAATGCAATATTTTCCGACAAAATGACCGCAATTGCTGTCCCTTTAAATCCGCCGGCAGTGGGTACGGCCTATTCTTACATGGCTAACGGTGGTTCTCTTGACAATAAAGGATTGGAGTTTTTGGTAAAATACACTGCCTATAGATCAAATAAAGGTTTCTTTAGAGCTGTTAAGCCTTTTGTGAATTTTTGTTATTCTGAATTTAAGTATGTAGATTTTAAGCTTCAAACACTTGATGCAACGAAGAAGAACATTATAGAAACAGATTATAGCGGAAAAGCCGTTGCAGGAGTTCCTCCAGTAACGGCGAATGCTGGTGTTGATATTGAGACAAAATTTGGTATTTATGCCAATGTGAATTATTCTTATAGAGATGCAATGCCGTTTACTTCAGATGGTTTGAACAAGACAAAAAGCTATAGTCTTCTGAACTCGAAAATAGGAATTCACTATTTATTCTTTAAACATCTGGATATAGACGCCTATTTCGGTGCGACCAATATGACAAATACCCAGTATTACTACATGGTCTTTTTGAACCAGCTTCCCGATGCGTATATGCCGGCTCCTAATAAAGCCAATTACTTTGGGGGCTTAAATGTAAAATACATATTTTAATATTGACCTGAAAGGCAGCCTTAATCCCGGGCTGCCTTTTTAATAAATCTAGTATGAAAAAATCAATTATTCTGATTGGCGCAACCAGTTTATTTTTGAGTTGTGGCCGATTTGCTAACGAAGATAAAAAGGAAAAACAAAAAGAACGAATTGTTTGTGTTTCTAAACAATATACCGAAATTATTTACGCTTTAGGAGCTGAACAGGATCTTGTGGCCGTTGATGTGTCAAGCGTATATCCGCCCGAAGTTAAAAAATTGCCAACGGTTGGTTATCACAGGGCCCTTAGTTTGGAAGGAATGTTGGCAGCAAAACCAACGCTTATTTTAAGAGGGGGAGTAAAGAATATGGGTCCGGAACATATTACAAAGCAACTGGAAGATCTGAAGATTCCAATGAAGGATTTTGAATCGAAAAGTAACGATATAGAAGGTGCAAAAAATCTTATTCGTGAAATGGGGGTTTATTTTCATAAAGAAGCAAGGGCAGATTCGCTGTGCGCCAAACTAGATGCCGATATGAAAGTGGCTTTGGAGTCCGCTAAACAATATGCGAATAATATTCCTAAAGTTCTGATTATCCATTTTGGAAGAGCTTCCAATATTTATATGGTGATCTCAAAAATGGGAGCAGCCGGGAAAATGATCGAATGGGCCGGAGGTACAATGGCTATACAGGATACGTCAAGGATGAAGCAAATGTCGGCCGAGATCGTAACAAAATCTGATCCGGATGTTATTTTACTGACCGACTTTGGTTATGACAGATTGGGATCGCCTGAAAAAATAAAGGAATTGCCGGGTATAGGAAGTACAAAAGCTGCAAAGAACAATCGTATTTACCGGATAGAAGAACATGATATTATCTATTTGGGTCCAAGAACAGGAGAAAATACACTTAAACTTCAAAAACTTATTCATCAGGATGGCAGCGGCCAATAAGCAATACAAAGGAACATTTTTAATTCTTGTTATTCTTTTTATAATAGTAACTCTTTTATCAGCGAGGTACGGTGCGGTGTATATTAGTTTAGATGAGATCTTTTCTTCTCTTAGAAAATGCTTTACATCCCCCGAGAGTATGAATTTGAATGAAAGGATATTTGTGGAAATACGATTACCAAGAGCCATCCTTTGTTTGTTGGTTGGGGCCAGTTTAGCTGTTGGTGGGGTTTTGATGCAAGCGCTGTTTCGCAATCCAATTGTAGAACCCGGCCTTGTAGGAACATCCAGTGGAGCAGCATTCGGCGCCGCGCTTTATTTTGTATTAGGAGCCACATTTAATTTTAATGCCGGTGAATGGACCTTACCATTTGCAGCGTGTACAGGCGCCATTTTTTCTACGGCTCTTGTTTTTGTTCTTGCTCAATCCAAGCAAACCGGTAAAAGTACTATTGTTACTTTGCTTCTTACGGGTATTGCTATTAATGCCTTATTCCTTAGTGCCGTCGGTTTCCTTTCTTATATCGCGCGTGATCCGCAGGCCCGGTCAATTACTTTCTGGAGTTTAGGTACTTTATCAGGAGCTAATTGGCATTCTGTTGTTATCATCGGCGTTACCACAAGTATTTGTACAATTATTGCTCTAAGATTTTCCAAACATCTTAATGCCCTTATGATAGGCGAAGAAGAAGCACAATTTCTGGGCATTAATGTTAAACGTTTAAAGTTGGTTGTGATTTTAATTAATGTTATAATGGTTGCTGTTGCAACGGCGTTTGTTGGGGTGATCAGTTTCGTTGGTTTAATCGTGCCACATTTGTTAAGAATACTCAATGGGTCAGATAACAGATTCTTAATTCAAAACAGTGTGTTGCTTGGGGGTATTTTACTAAGTGTAGCTGACCTTTTATCACGTATGCTTTTAAGGCCTGCCGAACTGCCTATTGGTATTGTTACTTCGTTCGTTGGTGTACCGGTATTTATTATCTTATTAAGAAGAAAGGATTATTTTTTCTGATGCTTAAAGTAAATAATATAACTTATAAGGTAGATAGCAAGGTGCTTCTTGATGATGTGTCGGTGCATTTTGAAACAGGCAAACTTAATATTATTATTGGACCTAACGGCGCAGGGAAATCCACTCTTGTAAAAATAATTTGTAAACAGATCAAAGCAAATCAAGGATCGGTTTTTTACGGCGAAAAAGATCTGGAAACATTTTCTATTGGAGAGTTGGCAAGGGTAAGGGCTGTATTGTCACAAAACATTGAATTAACGTTTCCTTTGACCGTTAGGGAAATAGTGATGATGGGAAGGTATCCTCATTATTCGGGTAAACCAACGCAAAAGGATGAGTTGGCATGTGAAGAAGCGATGCGGTTTTTTGATGTATTGGACATGGCCAATAGGAATTATGTTACCTTAAGCGGGGGTGAAAAACAAAGAGTTCATTTTGCACGGATCGTTTCGCAAATCTGGTATCCCTTAACTAACTCTCACCGGTATTTAATACTTGACGAACCCCTCACTTTTTTGGATGTACGTTACCAGTTTGATTTCATGAACAAGGTTTTGGAATTACTAAAAAGTAAAGATATGCTGGTAATTGGAGTGGTACATGATCTCAATCTTGCAGCTAAATTTGCAGGAAAGATAATATTGTTAAATCAAGGAAGAGTATTGGCTTCGGGAGAAGTAAAAGAAGTATTAACCAAAGAAAATGTTAAGAAGGCATATCAATTAGACCCTATAATTCATTATGAAAAGGAATCTGTTTATTTATTCTTTAATTAATAGTTGATATTTTAACATTTCAATGAAGTACCAAGCCTGGCAATAAACTTAGTATTATATAGCCCTGGCATAAATTGAAAATTATACAACAATTTTTCGAGTTCTTTTATTTGCTTAGCGCTAAATTCACTCCCGCATTTTTTGGTCCATACAACTTTTGCATGGGCATGGCCATCATCCATTACTTCAAAACTAACGTTAATGTAAACGCTGGCGCATGAAGCGCAACTCATTTTTATTTTCTGTTTTTTGAGGAAAGGAAGAAAGTAAGTTTGTTGCCAATTGTCTTTGGCCTTCGTCCAATCTTTACGTTGCCCATCGCTGAGTACATCAAAAACATTCTCCTTATACTTTTCTTCCTGCGAAAAAGCGCCAATAGAAATAACTAGAAACAAAAAAGTAAATAAAGTTTTTATGAATTTGAATCTATAAACCATAAACTATAGGCTATAAACTACAACGTTCCTCTTAAAGCTTGTTCGCGCTCAATGCTTTCAAACAAAGCTTTAAAATTACCCGCGCCAAACCCTCTGGCACCCATACGCTGAATGATCTCATAGAATAGGGTAGGACGGTCTTCAACCGGTTTGGTAAAGATCTGTAGTAAATAGCCTTCTTCATCGGCATCAACCAGTATAGAAAGTTTTTGTAATTCTTTAATGTCCTCTTTCATCATATCGCGATGTACACCCAAACGTTTTGGTACATCATCGTAATACGCTTGTGGCGGCGGCGGTAAAAACTCAACGCCTCGCGCTTTCAGTTGCGAAACGGTTTTAATGATATCGTCGGTAGCTAAAGCTAAATGCTGCACACCTGCACTTTCATAAAAATCAATATACTCTTCAATTTGTGATTTCTTCTTACCTTTTGCCGGCTCGTTAATGGGGAATTTAATACGGCCATTACCATTACTCATCACCTTACTCATTAAGGCCGAATATTCGGTGGTAATTTGTTTGTCGTCGAAACTTAAAAAATTCACAAAGCCCATTACGTCTTCATACCATTTAACCGTTTCGTTCATTTGATTCCAACCAACATTGCCTACCATGTGGTCAATGAATTTTAAACCTACGGGCGTTGGATTGTAATCGCTTTTCCATTCAACAAAGCCAGGTAAAAAAGTTCCTTTGTAGTTTTTTCTTTCTACAAATAGATGAACGGTTTCGCCGTAGGTATAAATGCCTGAACGTACTACTTCACCGTGTTCGTCCTTTTCAACAATGGGTTCCATAAATGGTTTGGCCCCACGTTTGGTTGTTTCTTCAAACGCTTTGCGCGCGTCCTCAACCCACAAGGCAATTACCTTTACGCCATCACCGTGTTTTTTCACATGTTCGCCAATGGGTGAGTTACTGTTTAATGCGGTTGTAAGCACCAAACGGATCTTATCTTGTTTTAAAACATAAGATACTTTATCCTTAACCCCGGTTTCTAAACCCGAATAAGCTAACGACTGAAACCCAAATGCGGTTTTATAAAAATGCGCCGATTGTTTGGCGTTGCCAACATAAAATTCTACGTAATCGGTACCTAAAAGGGGAAGAAAATCCTGAGCACCTTCAAATATTTTTTCAAGTCCGTAGTTAACACTTTTTACTTCTTTTGCCATTTTAATTGATTTTAAATTTTAGAATGAATGATCTTGAGATGAATTCCGGTTTATCGGAATTGAGGTGTTATAAAATGATCACGACCATTGCGCCATATGCTGGGCCTGAGTTCCTATAGATAATGCGAGTTTCATTGATGAAGCTAAATTACAAAAAAAAGCCATATAAGCGGTTATTTATCCTGATTTTTCTCGTAGAACTTTTTGAAATTATAGGTAAAAGACAGCATATAATACCGCTGTAAAATGTTTGTTTGCGTATCTTCAATATAGGTTTGGGTAGTAGTACGTTGTATGCTGTTGTTTTGTTTAAGTACATCAAAGGTGTAGAAGCGAAGTTCGCCGGTTTGATTCTTAAAGAACTTAAGGGCAAC
>JBGASH010000187.1:0-6190 GCA_044229775.1 Bacteroidia bacterium | reverse complement strand
CCGGGCATTTATCCGGCATCTTATCAAGCATCTTTAAATTATAAGGATTGCGGTTCAAAAAAAGATCACCTTCCTGGCAACGCGGACATTTTTGATGTACGATGCTGTAAAGCTTCTTACCCTTTCTAAAGGGAGATAGGTTTTTAAGAAAAGACATTATAATTATTTCACCTTCTCTTTTTTGAGCAGGGCCAGTTCAAGCACTTCTTTCATTGTGTTCACATAAATGAATTTTAAGCCTTTTAAATATTCGGCTTTGATCTCATCAACATCTTTTTTGTTAGCGGCGCATAACATTATCTCTTTTATACCGGCCCGTTTAGCGGCCAATATTTTTTCTTTAATTCCGCCAACAGGCAATACTTTTCCACGAAGGGTGATCTCACCCGTCATAGCCACACCTTTTTTTACTTTTCGGTGTGTTAAAGCACTGGCCATAGAGGTTAACATGGCTATACCTGCACTGGGACCGTCTTTTGGAGTAGCACCCTCTGGTACGTGTAAATGAATGTTGTATTCGTCAAAAATTTCCGATTTCAGATCAACAACATCGGGGTGCGCTTTTAAAAATTCGAGCGCAAGAGTAGCGCTTTCCTTCATCACATCACCTAAATTACCGGTTAAAGTTAGTTTTTGCGTTTTGCCTTTACTTAAACTGGTTTCAATAAAAAGAATATCACCACCAACTTGTGTCCAGGCCAAACCTGTTACCACACCAACTTCATCATTACCCTGATATTTATCTTTAAGATGGGCGGGGCCCAATATTTTAACCAACGATTCTTCGGTTATCTTCGGTTCATCCTTGTTGGCCGCAACATGAACAGCTACATACCGTGCGATCTTTGAAATTTTCTTTTCTAAATTACGTACACCGCTTTCGGCAGTATAATTATCAATTACATGTTCAATAACTTTATCGCTTAATTTTAATTGCGATTTTTTTAAACCATTCTCTTCGGTTTGCTTTGGGATCAAATGACGCTTGGCGATCTCCAGTTTTTCTTCAACTGTATAGCCATTTACTTCAATAATTTCCATCCGGTCGCGGAGGGCAGGTTGTATGGTGTTTAAATTATTACAAGTGGCAATGAACATCACTTTGCTTAGGTCGTAATCTAACTCTAAAAAATTATCGTAAAAGTTCGAATTTTGTTCAGGATCCAAAACTTCCAATAGGGCTGAGGAAGGGTCGCCATGATAATCGTTTCCTACTTTATCAATTTCATCTAACACGAAAACCGGATTGGAGCTTTGAACTTTTTTCAAATTCTGAACGATCCTTCCGGGCATGGCACCAATGTAAGTTTTTCTATGACCGCGAATTTCGCTTTCATCTTTTAACCCACCCAAACTCATACGTACGTATTTTCTTCCTAAAGCGCGGGCAATGCTTTTTCCTAAAGAGGTTTTTCCAACTCCCGGAGGACCATATAAACAAAGTATGGGTGCTTTTAAATCGCCTTTTAATTTTAATACCGCCAAATGTTCCAAAATGCGCTCTTTAACTTTTTCTAAACCATAATGATCTTCATTCAACACTTTTTCGGCATTCTTAATATCAAAATTATCTTTGGTAAATTCTCCCCATGGTAATTCCAGCATTAATTCAATATAATTGGTTTGAATACCATACTCAGCCGCATTGGGATTCATTCGTTGTAGTTTATTAAAGCTTTTATCGAACGATTCCTTAACTTCTTTACTCCATTTTTTTGTCTTTGCTTTTTCTTTAAATTCTCCAAGTTCCTGCTCAAAATTATTACCACCCAATTCTTCCTGAATGGTTTTCATTTGTTGCTGTAAAAAATATTCGCGTTGCTGTTTGTCGAGATCGTGCTTGGTCTTATTCTGGATCTGATTTCGCAGCTCCAGCATTTTAAGTTCTTTGTTCAAATTAGATAACACCAATAGCGAACGTTGTTTAAGGTCGGGTACTTCCAGCATGGTTTGCTTCTCGGCGGTAGTGGCGTTCATGTTGGAAGAAATAAAATTGACAAGAAATGCCGAGCTTTCAATATTATTTAAGGCAAAACCCGCTTCGGTGGGAATGTTGGGTGATTGCTTAATGATCTGATGTGAGGTTTCTTTTAAATTAGAGATGATCGCTTCAAATTCCTTATCACTTTTAGGCGGTTTGATCTCTGTAAAAGCGGCAACGGTTGCTTTATGGTATGGTTCACTTTGTACAAATTCTTTTATTTTGAAGCGTTTTTTCCCCTGAATGATCACCGTGGTATTGCCATCCGGCATGCGTAGCATTTTTATAATATGGGCTACAGTACCAATAGTATTAAGATCATCGTATCCGGGCTCTTCAATAGCATCGTTCTTTTGGGCAACTACCCCAATGGTCTTATCACCTTTATACGATTCTTTAATAAGGGCAATTGATTTATCGCGACCTACCGTAATTGGGATAACTACCCCCGGAAAAAGAACGGTATTCTTAAGCGGTAATATTGGCAGTACATCAGGCAGTTTTTCGGCCAGCATGTTGTCTTCATCCTCACTGGAAAGCAACGGAATAAAGTCGGTATCATCGTCAAGTATAGGAGTAAACGGCAGTCGGTCGCCTTCATTAAAGTAGTTCATGCGTTATTTGTTAAAAATCACCTTAAATTACACGATTTTCGTGCCAATTGCAAAAGTGGGACTATTTGGCAGGTTAAGTGTTTAAAAGTTTAAAGTTTAGGGTTCAAGGTTAGTTGCGTTCTTGATTGATCGTGCATTTTTAATTCGATTATACAGATAGAAAGTAAAAAGTAAAATGCCTGTTAGTAGTAGCATAGTTGGGGTTTTATAAATACCTTCTGCGACGTTTACTTGTGTAGGATCAGTGGGATCATACAACACTTCAATTTTTGACCCTTTTTCAGGAAGCTGTTCATTAGGGCCATACATAACACTAGAAGTAAAACGCATTGTTTCTCCGAAAAATGTTTTAAAGTCAATGATCGGTGCATAACCTACAACGTAAGGCCCACCACTATATTTACCTGCTGGCTCAGTCCTGTATTTTTTTAAATAATCCACTATTATACCTTTGGTACTTATGGAATTCCGGTTGTGGTTTTTTATTTTTAGAATGAACCAGGAACTTACAAAGATCATTACTATACCGATTACACCTAAAAGCGCAGGAATATTTATTAATGGATTTTTCAATCTGCAATTTGTAATCTTTAATCTTTAATCCTTTTTCCTTCTTCCTTCTTCTTTCCAAGGATCATAAAAAGTAAAACCGGCAACAAAAATATATCGGCCAAAACCGCTATAATAATCGTAATGCAAATTAAAAAACCAAAGTAAAAGGTGCTTTGAAAATCGCTTATCATTAAACTCATAAAACCACCCATTAAAATAAAAGTGGTTAACAAAATTGGCTTACCCGTTTCAAAATAAGTTCTTTTAAAGGCGTACATCAAACTTTTTCCATAGCCCAATTCAATTTTAAGTCGCGAAATAAAATGTATGGTATCGTCGGTGGCTATCCCGAAGGCAATACTAAACACTAAGGAGGTTGCCGCTTTCAATTCTATTCCTGCAAATCCCATAATGCCGGCTATTATCAATAGTGGAATAACGTTGGGTAAAATAAAAACCAGTACCATTCGCCAGCTACGGTGTAAAAAATAGGTGAGTATGGCTATCACTACAATTGAAAAACCAAAACCCTGCGCCATATTGGTTACCATATACTCGTTGTTACGATCCATCAAATGGGCAGCCCCCGTAATGCTCACTTCGATCACTTTCTGGTTGATGTTCTTATTAATGAATTCGTAAAGTTTATTATTGTGCTCGTACAAGATCATACTGCCAACATCCTGCGTTTTGGCACTGATGCGCCCAAGTTTAAGATCTTCGGTCACAAAACGCCGCAGCTCTTTGTTTTTTTTGTTGTTTTTAAAGATGTCGGCAATTTCCTTGTAATCTTCCTCATTGGGAAATGCCCTTTTATCCGAAGCGTTATTTACCGATTGGAAAGCCGATCGTGCCAGCACCGCGGGAGAGTATAAAAAACCTGCTCCATATTCTTTTTTTAAGAAGTTATCGATGTCGTCAATTTGTTTTATTATATCGTAATCCCAAATGCCTTTTGCGGGGTCTTTGATTCTGATCGAAATTTCCAGAGGCCGAACGCCACTGTAGTTTTTATCAAAGAACATAAAGTCCTGTTTTATTTTTACTTTATCACTCAGGTCTTCCAATAAAATATGATTGACCTTTATTTTGTAAACGCCAACTATTGAAAGTACAATTAAGAGCATCGTGATCCCTACAATTGTTTTTTGGTTCCTGAAGATCCAGAACAAGCCTTTGCGCATGATGTTGTAAGTATTGTTGTTGTGACCATGAACCGAAACCAGTTTTTTGGGAGTAAAAAAATAAAGTATGGCAGGAAGCAAAGTGTAACTTAAAACAAATGCGATCACAACGCCAACCGAAGTGTAAATTCCGAAATCGCGAATGGGTTGCATGCTCGAGAATAACAACGATAAAAATCCTACAACGGTTGTTATTAAAGTTAAGAAAGTAGGGAAGCCCACCTCTTTTAAAATAAGCGGGTAGATCTTAGGTTTTTCGGTTCCTTTGGCAAGCTCTTCAAAATATTTTGAAAAAAAGTGTACCACATCGCTCATTCCCGCAATAAAGATCATGGTCGGAAGCATCACACACATAATGTCGATGGCTTTGTGCATCATGGACATAATTCCGAGGGTCCATAATATCGAAACCAATACAATTGAAATAGGGACTATCACGCCGTATAGACTTCTGAATGAAAGCCAAAGAAAAAACAAAACTAATACGAATGAGATCAGTAAGAACAGGCCAAACTCTTTCTGAATATTTTTGAGATAAACGCTTTGCGCGAAGATCCTGCCTACATAATGCGTTTCGTCGAACCGGTATTTGTTAAGCGCTTCAACAATCTTTTTGCCAAGTGAATCGCTTTTACTTTTACTCATCCCTTCCTCGGTTTTTACATAAATGGAAACAGATAAAGCGTTCTTAGGAAAGAAAGAGCCTACAAAATTTCCGGAAGTATAAATAGCTGTGCTATCGTCCTTGTAAAGCTCCGGCTCTTCGAAATGTAAAACGCGCGATCGCAAAGGAATTAATGTCCCTAATGAAAGTTGCTTTAAATTGGTTGGCGAAACTACACGCGTTACTCGTTGAAGTTTTGACAGGTCATTGGTAAGCGCGTTTACTTTTTCGAGAAAGGGTTTATTAAAAATGCCGTTTTTGTTTTCGAGCGATATTAGAACATATTCGTTGTCGTATTCAAATTGATCTCTGAATGAATGGTATTGCTCCAATTCATTGTCTTCGTTTGGAAAAAAAGCTTCAAAATCGTAATTAAAGTCGAGCGAGGGAATTTTTAAGCAACAAATAACCGAGAAGCCTATTACCAGCGCAATAATTAAAAGGTTATTTGTTTTTTGGTTTTTGATAATTCAAAAAATAACCCTTAAAGGTAAATAATAAAAAGCAATACTATAGTCCTGATGTACCTGAAAGTACGCTCCAGCTAACGTTTTCAGGATGATCTTCAGGCTTAATAGCGATCACAGGCACTTTTGACAAGTGAATGATCTGTTGCGAATATGGGCCTAAAAAGAATCCGCTTACCTCGGCATCCTGATCGGTCATAATTATAATAAGATCAGCTTTTTTAGAAGTACTGTGACCAATGGTGGTTTGCGCTTTATTCTTCACATTCTTTGAAAGTTCGGTGGTACAGATCACTTTTTTCTCTTCTGCTAATGTTTTGATCTGACTAAGAATTAAATTAAAGGCGTTCTCTTCATCACTTTCATCTTTAGCTAACATACCAAGTACATGTAAATGGGCGCTGAAGGTTTTGGCCAATTCAATAGCATAACTCACTTTTTGGCGACTGTGACCGGAAGTATCAATAGGCAATAAAATATTTGAGTAACCAAATTTAGTGGCTTTTTCGCTCATGCTCATTACTGGACAAGTTCCGTGTGTGATCACTTTTAAGGTATTGCTGCCGATCATTAATTCTTCCAATGGCGAATAACCGTGAGTACCCATTACAACTAAATTGGCATTTATATCTTTTTCGGCTTTAATGATCTCCTTAGTTGGATTTCCAATACTTACAATTGTATTTACTTTAATACCATATTCTGTAGAAACTTTTTTTGCCAGCTCA
>JBGASH010000186.1:0-6200 GCA_044229775.1 Bacteroidia bacterium | reverse complement strand
GTTTCATATTATTATGGTCTATCACATTGATCGTATCACCCAAAAAGATCTCATACTCTTTTTTGTGTTGAGAAAAAAGTAGTGAAGAAATAAAAATAAAGATGAAAGATATTAGGGTTTTCGTTTTCACAAATCTTTAACTAAGATAGTAAGAAATATGAATTTGAGGGCCGTCAGAACCATAAAAAAAGCCGTCTTTTGCTTATAAGACGGCTCTATTTAAGAGTTTCACTAATTTACTTTAATAATTCGCGTGAAATTACCAGTTTTTGAATTTCGCTGGTGCCTTCGCCGATGGTACATAACTTGCTATCGCGGTAATATTTTTCGGCCGGAAAATCTTTTGTATAGCCATAACCGCCAAAGATCTGAACAGCATCATCGCTTACGCGAACTGCAACTTCCGATGCATAGTATTTTGCAAAAGCCCCTTCTTTGGTCATTTTTTGTCCGCGGTTCTTTAGATCTGCCGCTTTAAAGGTCAATAATTCCGAAGCCTCTAACTGAGTGGCCATATCCGCTAACTTAAAGGCGATTGCCTGGAAAGTAGAAATAGGTTTCCCAAATTGCTGGCGTTCTTTACTGTATTTGAGGGCACTTTCATAAGCGCCGCGTGCAATTCCGCAACTCAATGCTGCAATCGAAATTCTGCCGCCATCCAATACTTTCATGGCCTGTATAAAGCCTTCACCTTCTTTGCCGAGCATCTGACTTTTATGAACACGACAATTATCAAATATCAATTCGGCCGTCTCACTGGCACGCATGCCTAATTTATTTTCTTTTTTCCCTGATTTAAACCCAGGTGTACCTTTTTCAATAATGAAAGCGGTCATACCATGACTATCATTCTTTTCACCGGTACGAACGATCACTACCGCAACGTTTCCTGAAATAGCATGAGTAATAAAATTTTTACTGCCATTAATTACGAAATGATCACCATCCTTAACGGCGGTAGTATTCATTCCCCCTGCGTCAGATCCTGTTCCGGTTTCGGTTAATCCCCATGCCCCGATCCATTCGGCTGTAGCTAACTTTGGAAGATATTTTTTCTTTTGCTCTTCATTACCAAATGCCAGAATATGTCCGGTACATAAAGAATTATGAGCAGCCATTGACAAACCAATAGAACCACAGATCTTAGCCAGTTCAATAATAGCGGTTACATATTCGGTATACGATAAACCTGAGCCACCATATTCGGAAGGTACTAAAACGCCCATGAGACCTAGCTCACCAAGTTTTTTAAAAACCTCAACCGGAAATTCCTGCGATTCATCCCAAACCATCATTTTTGGTTGGATGTGTTCTTTTCCGAATTTACGGATCATATCCGCGATCATTTGTTGATTTTCATTTGGCATGAAATTCATACCTACCGGGTGTTCTAATACTGCGCCAGACATATTATATTTTTTGAATAGTTAATTAATCTTTTATTTCCGTTTAAAAATTTCAATTCCAGTAAAAAAGTAAAAGCACTTAAATTGGCTCCTTGCTGTGTGATCAAATTAGCCGCTGCTTCAGCGGTACCGCCAGTTGCCAAAAGATCGTCGTGTAAAACGGCGTTCATTCCCTTTTTTAAACTACCAACCTGCATTTCGATCTTAGAAGTACCATACTCTAAAGCATACTCGTAGCTAATGGTTTTAGAAGGGAGCTTTCCGGCTTTTCTTACAAGAACAAAAGGAACGTTCAATTTATTGGCCATTAAAAATCCGAATAAAAAACCCCTGCTTTCAATCCCAACTATGACATCAGTATTTTTAGGTACTTGACGAATGAACTCTTCCGCGATCTTGTTACACAACTGCTGATCTGCAAAAATGGGCGTGATGTCTTTGAACATTATACCCGGCTTAGGAAAATCAGGAACAATCTTTACAGTGCCTTTTATCTCTTCTTCCAAACTCATCAAATACTATACAAACATATAAAATATTTATGGTAAATGGTAGTTTAAGCATCGTAATTTACCCACACGTAAACTATTGTTTATCATTAATTTAAGTAATTTTTACCGACTTTGGGTATTGTAAAACGTTAATTATTTTACACGGTCAAGTTTTCGGGTAACTTATAAAAAACAACCTGGATTTTGTTTTTAATGCGGTAATTGAAATTGGATGAAAATAAATTTCAACGCTTAGTCGAAGATCTTTCCGGGATTAAGGATATAATTAGGATCGAAAACTTTTTTGATGTCTTTCATTAACTTCAAATGCGCTTTTGAAAAAATAATTGGCATGTAGTTTTTTTGGACCAAACCAATACCATGTTCGCCACTTAATGTGCCGCCCAACTTTTTACAAAGTTCAAAAATTTCGGTGATACCTTTTGGCAAGGCATTATTCCAAACATCATCGCTAAGATCGCCTTTGATAATATTTACATGCAAATTCCCATCGCCGGCATGACCGTAACATACCGATTGAAATCCGTATTTTTTCCCAATTGATTTTACGCCTTTTAAAAGCACCGGTAATTCGGCACGCGGCACAACAGTATCTTCTTCTTTGTAAACCGAATTACTTTTAACCGCTTCTCCCACTTTACGCCGTATTTTCCAAAGCGAGGCTTTTTGTTCGGCCGAATCGGCAAACAAGATCTCATCACATTCGTGTTCGCTCATGATCTTACTGATGATCTCACAATCCGAATAAAGCGCGTCCATATTATTTCCATCAACCTCTACTAACAACAGTGCTTCCCACTCTGGCTTAATGGCAAAATTCACTTCACCGGCATATTTTATACTCCAGTCAATGGCGTCGCGCTCCATAAATTCCATGGCACTTGGTGTAATACCCGCTTTAAAAACTTCTCCAACCGCTTCACACGCTTTCTCGGCGCTGGCAAACGGCACCAGCATTAGCATGTCAAATTTTGGTAACGGAATTAAACGAAAAACAATTTTTGTAATAATACCCAAAGTACCTTCACTCCCTACAAACAAATGCGTTAAGTTATATCCGGTAGAATATTTTAAGGTGTTGGCGCCGGTCCAAATAACCTCACCACTTGGCAACACCACTTCTAAATTTAAAACATAATCGCGGGTAGTGCCATACTTAACGGCCTTTGGGCCTCCGCTGCTATGCGCAATATTCCCACCCAAACTACAACTTCCCCAACTGGCGGGATCGGGTGGATAAAATAAATTATGTTTCTTAACTTCTTCCTGAAAAATATAATTGATCACGCCCGGTTCAACCGTTGCCTGAAGGTTACGCATATCGATGTTCAAGATCCTGTTGAACTTTTCGGTGCTTAACAAAACGCCGCCTTTGATTGGAAGCGCTGCCCCACTTAAACCCGTACCTGCCCCGCGCGTGGTTACCGGAATTTTTTGATCATTGCAATACTTTAAAATGGCCGATACTTGTTCAACCGTTTGAGGCTTCACTACTGCTTCCGGAAAATACACCAGATCCTCAGTTTCGTCTTGGCCATATTTTTCGAGTTGTTCCTTATCTACACTTACCAGATCTGCGCCGGCAATTTTTTTTAACTGCGCAATAATTTCTGTAGTAATTTTATTATAAACCGTGGAGCTCATAAAGCGTTTGCCCAAAGTTAACAGATTATCGTAAAATTAAAAACGATGGTTAAGAAGTAAAGAAAAGAAGATAGCGATCAGGGACCTATATATACAATTGATGAAGAAGTAATGGCGTTAACACAATAATACTTTTTGGTGCTTAAGGTAGCAACCTGCGATACTTTATAAGAAATTACCGTTAATGTTCCCTGCACAAAAGAAACTTTTTTTCTCACTCCTGCCATTTCACCGGCAGTATAATGTACGGTATTGGTAGCGCCTTCAACTGTTTTTTTCACGGCAAGTGAATCGGCGCTTAATATTAGGATCAGCGAATCGGCGCCGGGCGCATTAGCAAGAACAGCATCGTAAGGATTAGTGCGCGACGCGTTTGGCGTACCTATCAAACTGGCCGCAAACGGCATGCCCGGAAAAGCAAAAGAAAATGAAGGGACGCCTGTGGCGGTGTTACCACTTACTTTCCATTTTGAATTAATCGAAAAATCTATTCCCGAAACCGGTTGTCCTTGTATAGCTTGTCAGAAAAAATAATACGACCCACTACTCAACCTTGGAAGAACCGTATCGTTCACCATTACCGTTCCGCCATCAATATAAGAATGATCGGTTGCCGAAGGATAAATAAATGCCTGGGCATTTCCCACAAAACCAGAGGTAGCGTTATCATATTTATGAGGGAGGAAAGAGGCTATAAAAACTCCTTCTGCATCGGTAGGTAAATTAATCAATAAAGCAGGCGGTGTGGGTTGTGTTGGCGCCGGTGCTACAACAGGTGTTTCTTCTTCGGCCGCTTTATTCTTCTTTTTGCAGCTCCAAACAAGTACACTTAAAAGGCCTATGAAAATCGTAAATCTTTTTACCATATCTTAAATTCTTAATCAAATATATGATACTTGATCGCCGTTTCAAAAACAAGTTTATATCTGGTAGTTATTTAAGCTATTTGAAGCAAAATGGTTTAATAAGTGGTAAAAATCGTATCTTTGCCCCTTCATTTATATGAGCTTTACCGACGAGATAAACCGACGCAAAACATTTGCCATTATTGCTCACCCCGATGCCGGTAAAACTACCTTGACCGAAAAGTTATTATTGTTTGGAGGGGCCATTCAAAGCGCGGGAGCGGTTAAATCCAATAAGATCAAAAAAGCTACTACTTCCGATTTTATGGAAATTGAGAAACAACGTGGTATTTCGGTATCCACATCGGTTATGGCCTTTGATTACAAAAATTTTAAAGTAAATATATTAGATACACCCGGCCACGAAGATTTTGCTGAAGATACGTATCGCACGTTATCGGCTGTTGACAGTGTAATAATGGTGATTGACTGCGTTAAAGGTGTTGAGCCACAAACGCGCAAATTATTGGAAGTTTGCCGCATGCGCAACACCCCCGTAATTGTATTTGTAAATAAGATGGATCGCGAAGGAAAAAACGCTTTCGATCTGCTCGATGAAATTGAAAAAGAACTTAAAATAAATGTGCGTCCACTTACCTGGCCTATTGGCATTGGTAAATCCTTTAAAGGCGTTTACAACCTTTACGAACAATCGCTCAATCTTTTTAAAGGCGAAGATAAAACTACTGTTGAAGATACGTTTGAAATAAAGAATTTGAACGACGGTAGCCTCGAAAAACATATTCCCGAAGATTTTGCCGATCAATTGCGTGCCGATATCGAATTGATCGATGGCGTTTACGATAATTTTGACAAAAATAAATACCTTAAAGCGGATCTTAGTCCTGTTTTTTTTGGAAGCGGTGTCAATAATTTCGGTGTAAAAGAACTATTGGATTGTTTTATTGAGATAGCTCCAACGCCACGTGGAAGGGACACCGATACCGGCGAATTCATTGAACCCGAGAATCCCAAATTCAGCGGTTTTGTTTTTAAAATTCACGCTAATCTTGATCCAAAACACCGCGACCGTATCGCCTTTTTACGAATAGTAAGCGGCAAATTTGAACGAAATAAATATTATTACAATGTGCGCGATGGTAAAGATGTTCGTTTTAGCAACCCCACCGCATTTATGGCGCAACAAAAATCGGTTATCGACGAATCTTATCCGGGAGATGTGATCGGGTTATACGACGCGGGAAATTTTAAGATCGGTGATACATTGACCGAAGGCGCTAAGTTTAATTTTAAAGGGATCCCGAGTTTTTCGCCCGAATTATTCCGATATGTTACCAATTTGGACCCAATGAAAACCAAACAACTTCAAAAAGGTTTGGAACAATTAACCGACGAAGGCGTTGCGCAGTTATTTACCAAGCGTACTGATGGCCGAAAAGTTTTAGGAACCGTAGGAGCCTTACAATTTGAGGTGATCCAACACCGGTTAAAATCGGAATATAACGCCACGGCCAGTTTTGATCAGATCAATTTATACAAGGCATTTTGGATAAGCTGTCCCGATAAAAAAAAGCTGGAGGATTTTATACAAGACCGTGCCGCTCATATTGCATATGATAAGGAAGAACGCCCTGTTTTTTTAGCCGAATCGGCCTGGTTATTGCAAATGGCCCGCGAGAAAGTCCCGGCTATAGAGTTCCACGCTAAGAGCGAATTTTAACATTTCCTACCAGTTATTATAAAAAACTAACCACATATTAGTTTGACCCCTT
>JBGASH010000185.1:0-6742 GCA_044229775.1 Bacteroidia bacterium | reverse complement strand
TTTGCGCACCTGGGCCGGTAACGGGGCCGACAAACCTGCTTTAAACGAATTGCGTTGTCAGGCAAAAGCAAGAGGTTATAATACTTTAACGCTAACCTGCACCACCGGGATAAACGACGGGGTTGATATAGAGAATGCGGTTTCTGTTTATCCAAATCCATTCAATACCAAAATTACAGTAAGCGAAAACAACAAGAACCAATCTGTTTCAGTGTACAATGCTCTTGGTTCGCTTATTTTTACGTCCACCATGGGTACCGAAAATTTAGAAATTGATCTTAGTCATCAGGCTTCCGGAATTTATTTTATCAGGGTCGGTTCCGTCACAAAAAAATTAATTAAAGAATAATAATTACCTTGCCTCTCTAGAACCATGCCACAAACATCCCCTACAAAAGAGGAACAAGTATTTCTTACAGGTCCCAACTCGCGTAAAAGCGAATTTTTATTTGCTCTAAAAGTTTTAGCCGAATTTATTAAAGGCTTTCGCGTGTTTCATTTTCTTGGACCCTGTGCTACCGTTTTTGGTTCGGCGCGATATAAAGAAGGGCACGAATATTATGAAATGGCCCGCAAAATTGGTGGCGAATTAGTAAAACTTGGTTTTACCGTTATGACGGGAGGCGGACCCGGATTAATGGAAGCAGCTAATCGCGGCGCCCGCGAAGCAAATGGCAAATCGATCGGTTGCAACATTGTTTTACCAATGGAGCAAGAGCCCAATAATTATTTAGATAAATGGGTAAGCATTCGGTTTTTCTTTGTGAGAAAAGTGCTACTGTCAAAATACTCTTACGCGTTTGTGGTGTTACCGGGGGGCTATGGTACGCTTGACGAATTTTTTGAGGCTTTAACACTTATTCAAACTAAAACCATGAAAGATTTCCCTATTGTGTTAATGGGAAAAGAATTTCATAAAAAACTGTACGAACATATTCAAAGGCTTATAGAGGCCGGTACCATACAAAAGGAAGATGAAGCGCTTTTTCTTTTAACCGATAGTATAGAAGAAGCTATTGAGCATTTGAAAAAATATTCGATCGCTAAATTTAATTTATCACACCAAAAACCAATGAAGCCTATGGGATGGCTTGGCGAAAAAAAACAGGTGCCTACTTCTAGGCCTTAACCAAACTTTCTTTAATGAAATTATAGGTCTTTTGAATGCCGTTTTCCAAAGGCTCAAATTTAAATTTCGGAAAAGCTTCCAGTATCTTTTTATTATCCAGCGAAACAATTTTATTATCGCTTGCCCTGTTTTCAATATGTTTTACCTTAAACGGTATTGGAACAACCGATTTGATCTTTTCTAAGATCTCGTTCAACGAATAATCTTTTCCGCTGCTTACAATATACAGATCGGATCTTGTAAGAGGTTTAACTAAGCTTAATGTAAGTAACTTCGCAATATCCTTTACATAAACATAATCTCTTACAATTGAACCGTCGCCGTAAACAACCGCTTCGTTGTTGGTTATAATATTGGTGAGAGAAGTATTTATAAAACCTAATCCCTTTTTTACATCCTGAAAAGGGCCGTACGCGTTGGCAATACGGTAGATGTCGAAATTAAGGTTGTAATGTAAGTGATAATAATTCAAGAATTTTTCAATTGTTAGCTTAAAGATACCATGAGGCGAAAAAGGATTCACCATTGTATCTTCATTAAGCCGGCTTGGATTTAAACCATAAATAGTTCCCGCGCTTGACAAAAACACCACTTTTTTCACTTTGCACTTTATCAACGTTTCTAGTAATCGTAAGGTTGGAATAAACGTCGTTTCTATTTCGATCCCCGGATTATCCCAGCTATTGTGCGGATAGGTTTCAGAAATAAAATGATAAGCAATATCTTGTCCTTTACTTTACCTCTACTTCGTTTATGTTTCTATAATTACCGGTAACAACCTTAACGTTCTTATGACCTTCGATCATTTTATCCAACAAGGCTGTACGCGATCGTGAAAACACCGTTATGTTATAATTTTTGGAAGCTTGTCCGTGCAAAAGCTCTTCAAGGAAATTTATCCCCAGAAACCCTGCGCCCCCTAAAACCAATATGTTCTTGATCTCCGACATTACTCCTCAAAATTAAGAGAATTTACACATAATTGAAATATTTATACCGCTTACGATCGCAACACCTTACATTAACATCCAACCAGGCGGATAAATATCAGGTGAATTCATTTCGGGTTTCGCAAACCAATTCTTAGGCGCTACAACCATTTTTTCTTTATTAGCATTAAGCCAGGCCCCCCACCAGCTAAAACTGCTGTTGGCAATTATATTGTGCTTGCATAAACTCATTAAATACAGATCGACATGGGCAGGATTTCCCGAAACAAAAACCACATTGGATTGCGTAAAATTCTCTTGCGCCCATTTAAGATCGTCGCTAAATACAAAGAGTTTAATTTCACCTTTATGGTGTTTAACATACTCTATGGCGTTTTGATAATAACTGAGCGAACAAATTCCGTGAAATTCCAAGGCGTTCTTGTTACTAACGTAATCGCCGCGACGGATATGCAAACTAACGGCGTTTGATCCAGATATTTCGCTTGCCAGAGCTTTATTGCCTTCACTTAACGGATCCTTTAACTGCAATTCGCTTAAGAGCACTTCTCTGATCTGTAAAAAATATTTTTCTGATTGCCAAAACCCGTTCAAATAAACGTTGGCAGGATAACTAAAAAATTCTTTATGGAAAGAATTACCCGATTCGTTTACTGTAACCGATGAAAATAAAATGGGTAGCTTACGCTGAAGCGTACTCATTACAGCGCCTTTTGGCCTGGTAAATTTAGCAACCTCTGCCTCGCTGGCTATAGGCATAGGTGCTTTATACACATTTAACGCAAATTCTCTTTTTGTATAAGCATCATTGGCAGGAGCATTTAAAAAAGAAAGGTCCAATTTAAGTTCGGTTTTGTGCAAATACGACAAACAGCGACCGGCCGCGTATTGAAACAGCTGATTACCCAAACCTCCCATTAATTTAACAACGATCATTTAAGTAATGTTTGATATAATTTTTCGTATTGCTTTGTGATCACTTCCCAACTGTATTTTTCTTTCCAAATATCAAACGACTCCTGAGCCATTTGCTTTCGTTTTTGGGGGTTCTCATATATTTCGTTCAGCATCTTTACCGATCCGCTTATTTCGGCTTCACAAAAACCTTCCTCGTTTTTTAGAGTAGGCATGATCTCACCGCCGTGTGTCCACTTGGCAATTTCGGGTGCATTACCGGCAGCCGTTGATAAAAACGGCAATTTTGCCGCAGCGCATTCAAATAATACAATAGGCGAACACTCGATATTAGACGGGAAGAAGAACAGATCGGCCTGCTTGTATGCCGCTACCGTAAACTCTCTTGGGAAATAATTAAAGATGATCTTCTTTCTACCAAAACCAAACAACTTATTTTTAAGCACATCAAAATACAACGAAATATTCTTCCCTCTTCGTAATCTGAAATTTTGATGGTCATTGCCGATCATTAACAGCGTACCTTTTTTAATTTTAGAACGTAAAAATATTTTCATGGCCTCGTGATGGCCTTTCCAAAAACTATAAGATCCCACGTGCAAGATCAAAAAGTGATCTGCAGGAATATTAAGTTCTTTGCGCACATCGATCTTTGTCTCTTTTAAAAACTCATCTGCTCCTGCTCCATTGGGAATTAAAGTGGTGTTTTTTACCTTGCACTCTCTGGCAAAATTAATATCACGGTAATCATCGCTCAAGTACACATTCATGTCGTACCCGTGGATCCAGGTCTTCATTTTCTCAAAATACTCTTTGTAAGCCGGCCAGTACAAACCCGAATAGCCCGTTGGCACCGATACTTTTTTAGCCTTGATCTTATCTAAAATATCCAACGCCGCGTCGGTAGCCCATTGTTGCGCCGCAAAAAAAGTAATAACATCAAAATCGTTATTTAATAAAAATGATCTGTACTCCTCTACTTCGCCTTTAATTCCCCCCACCAAATTTCCAGAGATCTCAAAATCCACTATCTTAACACCGTTCTTCTCGCTAAATGTTCTTTCGGGCTGGCGCCGGGCCGCAACCGTTACATCGTGCCCCAGCAACACCAAGCGCTCGCTTAGCTGCTGTACCACTTCCTGCATACCGCCTATAGAAGGGAAATAGGATTCGACACAATGTAAAATTTTCATCAGGATAAATATTCTTTATTATTCATGAACATTATTTTTCGCTGCACTTTTGCGGTCAGTTTTTCAAATACCCCTGCCTCTTTGGAATCAATTATCTTGTTATAATAACTTCTTCTAATACCCAACATTTGTTTCTTTACCTCTTCTTTTAGCAGTGAAGGGGCTATTTTATTATGATCACAAAAATTATTTACGATCTCGTTAAGGAATTCGGACGAAAAACCCAATGCTTCTTTAAAATTCTTGTATTCGCCAATACCAAAGGCATAATTAATAAAGCGCTTTATCTTTTCATCGGTGGCGTTGGGACAATAAAATTTTATGTTTTGTGAAGATTGATACATCACCTTCTGAATGAATTCACCATTTACCAGATCCACGCGCGACATACTTGAATTCACTTCCCTGTACCTTAACAAGCGATCAGGCAAATTAGCCACATCGGCCACCCGCGAAATGCGCGACCACAAATTAAAATCCTCAAACACTTCTTTACCTGTATAATATTCGCCTGACTTTTGCAAAACACTTTTGCGAAACATCACACTGCTGTGCACAAAAGGATTATTAAATAACAACACAAATTTTAATACATTTTTATCGGTAGGATGGTCGTGATACCGGTTCAAAGATCTACCATTCTCGTTCATGATCTCGGCTCTCGCACCAAGCACCGCTACTTCCGGGTGTTCCGATAAATATTGATACTGCTTCTCAAAGCGCGTTGGTAAACTCAGGTCGTCATTATCTTGCCGCGCAATAATATCGGCACGGGCCATACTAATACCACGATTTAACGTGGCGGGCAAGCCAATGTTTGATTGTTCAACATAAACAATACGATCGTCTTTTATTGAACGCACTACATCTCCCGAATTATCCTTTGAGCCATCGTTAATGATAATAAATTCAAAATCAGTGAAGGTCTGACTGAGCACCGACTCAACAGATTCTTTGATGTACTTTTCGGCATTGTAAAGCGGCAGTACAACAGATATCAAAGGATTAGTTGTCATTATTTTATTTATACACCAGCGACATTCCTGGAAGTCCCATATTGGTTGAGATAACTTGGTATTTCTCTTTCATTCCATCTAAAACTTCCTTCACTGCTTTATACGGACCAATGTTATATTTTGATCCATCCGACTGATAGAACGTATCGTGTAACAACACTTTTGCGTCGGGTACATTGGTTAAAATGGTGGTTAATTCATTTTTTACTGTTTCGTAACTATGATCGCCATCTACAAAGAACAGTACGTTACCTTTCACCTTTTTCTCTTTTATAAGATCCAAAGAACATTTTAACCCATCGGCTTGGTGCAATGTCACTTTTTTAAGTCCCTTAACCATCATGCCGCGTTTGTGTTGCGGATGCTCGTTGTGAAAAACATCATCGGGTAAATCGATCGAATGTATTTCGGTATTAATGTTGAAAGCTTCTGATATTTCGTAAAATATACGCGCCGATTTACCAATATTGGTTCCCCACTCAAAAATAAGTTCGGGCTTGAAGCGGCAAACGGTAGCTGTCATAAGCATTAATTCATTTAATGGAAAAGGATGAAAGTTAACCACCGGCACCAATGTATTAACTACAAAATCGGACACCACCCAATTGTTCACTTCAAATTCGGTACAATCCAGGTTTTTTGCCGGATCTTCGAAGGTTTTTTTTGATGAAAATAATTTATTGATCATTCGTTATTTTTTTGTTTTTAATATTTTTTTGAAACGCATATTCCAAATTCTCATAAACTCTTCCTGCTTTGAAGGAATTCCTTTTTGAGCAATGCGCGTTTTGTTTGTTTTGAGAAGTTTTTTTTTATAAGCGTCTAATTTTACATTGTTCTTGGCGAGCCATGATTCAAAATCGGAAAAAATGGTCTCTAAGATCGTCCAACTGTCGGTATATTTTGTTCTAATGGAGGTTTCGGCACTATCGTGGTAATTTACCAGGGCTTCATTTACAAAAGAAAAATCGGTTCTTGTAGAAAGGCGTAACCATAAAGCATAATCTTCTATTGCAATAAATTTATGATCTTCCGGAAAAACCGACACCTCTGTCAGTAACTTTTTATTTATGATCACCGAACTACAAATAAGGCGATTGGCGATCATCAGGTCGGCAAACGTTATACGATCTTTATCAAAGTCGGAAAAAATGCCAGCGTTAACGCCATTCCGTATTTTATTGGCGTTAGTACAAGCACCCAACACCTTTTCATGCTCCAGCACTTTCATTTGTTTTTCCAATTTGGTTGGCAGCCATTCATCATCGCTATCTAAGAACGCCACCCATTGACCTTTACTTTGTTTTATTCCTTTGTTTCGCGGAATGGCGGGCCCGCCGTTCTTGCCGCACGGCAGCCATATCACTTTGTTGTTATTCAGCTTTTCGATCAGCTCTTTCGAATTATCCGTTGAGCCGTCATCACAAACTATTATTTCGCAAACTGGGTACGTTTGGCCAATAACACTGTTTACCGCCTTGATCAAAGTATCTGCGCGGTTATAAGTGGGAATAACAACCGATATGTCTTGTTTAGTGG
>JBGASH010000184.1:0-6249 GCA_044229775.1 Bacteroidia bacterium | reverse complement strand
TTAACATACATTCGTTAAGGATCTGATCACCTGTTCTGCACGGTTTCTTAACCGATGCTTTTTAATTTCCCAATTTTAATTATTTAAATTTTTATTACATGCTGTTGAGCATTTTAATTTTAGGCTTAGGCCGGATCCTATCAATGATGGGGTTAACTAAAAAACAAGAAAAGAATCAGATCACGCGATTATATTAAACTATTTCGCAAGATAAATAATGAAAACGCAGGATACACATATAGAAAAGCAACATCTTAGCAACGATCAAAAGCCGGGTCATTCGTCTTTTGATGAGCATAAGGTGCTGCATGATCTTAAACATTTTTTGCCTGCGCAAGCACCTTTAAAAGATTTTATTCATCACAATACCTTGCACGCATTTCAAAATATGAAATTCAGCGATGCTATAAGTAAGGCTTCAAAAATATTTGGTTATAAAGTTTTTCTGTCCTTAAAAGAATACCGCGATCATTATAAGTCGGGTCGCATAAGAAAAGATGTGCTTGATAAAATCATTACAGAAAGACATGGCCCCGAAGGTTTAGATCTATGGCGAAAAAACGCGGTTGAAAAACTCTACGATACTTCGGTTGCACCAAGAATAGGAACATTGCGATCTAATTGGAAAAAATTATTTCATATCGATCTGGATTTTCCGGTTCATCCTATATTGTTCAGAGTATTGTGCAGTTATTTGGATCAGGGTATCGCTATCTGGAATTTTCCGGTATTGAATAAAGGATTTTTAACCTCTATAAAAGAACTGGAGCGTAATAGTTTTTCAAGCCTTTTTAGCTCTAAACGCGTTAAACATCTTTTGTTGCACACCCATTTAAAAATGGAAGATCTTTTAAAGATCGTGGTAGGCGATGAAAAATTATATACCCGTTATCTTTTCGATCAACAATTTGCTCATCAAGGATGGTCGGGAATGGTATCGGCTGTTGAAGATCATCCGGAAACATTATTGGATCACAAAAAAATATCGTTGCACGAAGTGATCATCTTTGAACTGTTATTAGAGATCGATGCCCTCGATTCTAAATTCGGCGAAAATAAATGGTTACCGCTTGGTAAAATGGCGGGTGAAGAAGAAGGTTTATTTGATGATGTACCATCTACCGAATTACACGAAGTGTATACGATTCTACAAAATGCTTTTGAGTGGAGTTATTACGATGAAGTGTTAGCAGGCATTGCTCAGGAAAAAGAAGAATCGAACGTCGCTTCTTATAAAACGTTTCAAGCCATGTTTTGTATAGATGATCGCGAATGCTCTATACGCCGGTACCTCGAAAAGATAGATCCGGCTTGCGAAACATTTGGTACGCCAGGTTTTTTTGGAGTTGAGTTTTATTTTAAACCCGATCACGGAAAGTTCCTGACAAAACTTTGTCCGGCACCTATAACTCCAAAATATTTAATTAAGGAAGTTGGTTCAAAAGAGAAACGGAAAAAGGATGCCCATTTTGTTAAGCAAACACACTCTTTGTTCAGCGGTTGGATCTTTACACAAACACTTGGCTTTTGGTCGGCCTTTCGGTTATTCGCCAATGTATTTAAACCTTCTATGAGCCCTGCAACGGCGAGTTCGTTCAGGCAAATGGATAAATATTCTAAACTTACCATCGAACATAAAAGTTCCGAAGAAAGTGAAAAGGGTCTTCAGGTTGGATTTACCATTGAAGAAATGGCACAACGCGTAGAGGGACTTCTAAGAAGTATTGGTTTAGTAAAAGATTTCGCGCCTTTTGTATATGTGATCGGCCATGGATCGAGTAGTGTAAATAATCCGCATTATTCGGCGTATGATTGTGGCGCTTGTAGCGGAAGGCCAGGGTCGGTAAATGCAAGAGTAGTTTGTTTTATGGCAAATCACCCCGAAGTACGCGCCATATTAAAATCGAGGGGAATTGAAATTCCCAATGAAACACAATTTATTGGTGGTTTACATGATACCACTCGCGATGAACTAGGTTTCTTTGACGAGAACGCGCTTTCGCCGATCCCATCAGTAAGCCATCACGAAAATTTGATAACATTCTCAAAAGCCTTGGATCTTAATGCTAAAGAAAGATCAAGAAGATTTGAATCCATCAATTCGCGTTTAAGTCCTCAAAAGATCCATCAAAAGATCATTCAGCGTTCGGTTTCACTTTTTGAACCTCGACCAGAACTTAATCATGCTACTAACACATTGTGTATTGTAGGAAAACGCGATATCACAAAAAAATTGTTTTTAGACAGGCGTTCGTTCATGAACTCTTATGATTATAAGATCGATCCTGAAGGGAAATTATTATTCAGTGTAATGAAGCCTTTGGGTCCGGTTTGCGGCGGTATTAACCTGGAATATTTTTTCTCGCGAGTAGATAATCAAAAATTAGGTGCCGGCACTAAACTGCCACATAATGTAATGGGACTATTTGGTGTGGCCAATGGTACAGATGGTGATCTGCGGCCCGGACTTCCAAGTCAGATGATAGAGGTGCACGACCCTGTTAGGTTAATGATAATCGTAGAACATTTTCCGGAAGTGGTTTTGAAAGTTATTCAATCGGCACCCGAAATGTATGAATGGTTTATAAACGAATGGGTGAATCTTACGGTGATTCATCCCGACACGCGTGAGTTCCATGTTTTTAAGAATGGAAGTTTTTCGGGACACACCTTTGAAAAAGAATATTGAAGTTAAAACAGATCTAACTCCGGTTTTAGAGAACGAAATGGAAAATTTACCGGTATTTGTTTTGAAAGATAATTAAAATGGCGAACCTGTTAAATATATTAGTGTTGCTGCCGCTTTTCGCGTTTGTGATGTCGCTTGTAATAAGTAAAAGAAACGAAAAACTTATTTCGGGCGCCGCTTTTGTAAGTGTTGGTTTGCATTTTATTTGTTGTTTGGTTTTTGTGGCGTATTGGTTGTACAATGGCCATCCAACCATTAACTTAAAAAGCTTCACCATCTTTAAATCGCCCGATTACGAATTTTACATTGATTTTTGTTTTGATAAGATCACAGCCGTCTATTTTTTCGTAGGCTCATTCCTTACCTTCCTTGTAACAATTTATAGTAAAGCCTATTTACACCGTGAAACAGGGTACAAGCGTTTTTTCAACACCATCCTCTTTTTTTATTTAGGGTATAACATTGCTATTTTTTCGGGAAATCTTGAAACACTTTTTGTTGGTTGGGAGATCCTTGGTATTTGTTCGTTCCTGTTAATCGCCTTTTACCGCGACCGTTATTTACCGGTTAAAAATGCCATTAAAGTGTTTACCGTATATAGGATAGGGGATGTTGGAATTATTTTAGCCATGTGGATGAACCATCATTTGTGGCACGAAAATATTACGTTCTTACAACTTAGTAACCAGGAACTGGTACACGAGCATTTACAAAGTCATAGTTTAATTGGTGTATTTATTTCGTTGATGATCTTGGTTACCGCTGCTGCAAAATCAGCACAGTTGCCGTTTTCATCATGGTTGCCAAGAGCCATGGAAGGCCCCACACCATCAAGCGCCATTTTTTACGGATCATTATCGGTGCATTTGGGTGTGTTCTTGTTGTTAAGAACTGATGCGTTCTGGGAAAATCAAATATCTGTACGAGTTTTAATTGGAGTAATTGGTTTGGCAACAAGTATTGTAGGACATTTAATTGCCAGAGTACAATCTTCCATTAAAGGACAGATCGCCTATGGTTCAGTGGCTCAAATTGGATTGATCTTTATTGAGGTGGCATTTGGTTTTGAAAAATTGGCGTTGATCCATTTTGCCGGAAACGCTTTTTTAAGAACCTACCAATTGTTGGTTTCACCCTCGGTTGTGAATTATTTGATAAGAGAGCAATACTACAATTTTACACCGCGGCCTGAAACAATAGAGGATTCTTTGCCTAAGAAGATAGAGTACTCTATTTATATTTTGAGTTTAAAAGAATGGAACCTCGATTCTATTATGTACCGTCTTATTTGGAAACCACTAAAGGTGATCGGAAAATCACTCCGTTTCTTAACAGTTAATCAGGTTTTAATATTTTTTGTACCTGCATATTTGATCGGGTTGTTCACGTATTATAAAGAAGATTCAATTCCGGATAACATTCACCATTACTTACCAATCCTTTTTTCACTCATTGGATTCATCATGGTGGTTAAATCGTTCTCTGAAAGAAAAAATGTGATGATGGCCTGGATCTTGATCATTATGAATCACTTTTGGATCGCCTTAGCCATCTCGTTTAACGAACATTATAAGCTTGATGAAACAGCATTATATCTAAGCGGGATTGTATTGGCTGGTTCCCTTGGGGCTTATTGTCTTGATAAATTGCGGCATGTTGAAACATCCATTGACCTGAATAAATTCCATGGACATGCTTATGAACATCCACGTTTGGCGTTTGTATTCCTGCTTTCTTGTCTTGGTTTATCTGGTTTCCCTATTACCCCAACATTTATGGGTGAGGATCTTATTTTTAGTCACATTCACGAACACCAGTTTGTGGTTGCGGCCTTCACCGCGTTAGGTTTTATTATTTCAGGATTATCATTGATAAGAATTTACGCCCGATTGTTTTTGGGTCAGCACGAAAAAACGTATCACGAAACACCTTACCGTTCTTCATAATTAAACAAAGCATAAACCTTGGTCACAAAATAAAATAGCAATGGAAACAAATAAAGAAACAACACATACTAAATCCATCCCTGCCGACGGTTGGGAGGGATTGAAACAAAACTTCAGCAAAGATGCTTTATCGGGGTTTTTAGTTTTTTTGCTGGCGCTTCCCTTAAGTTTAGGAATTGCAAAAGCGTCCGATTTTCCGGCGATCTTTGGATTAGTTACCGCCATTATTGGTGGAGTTGTAGTAAGTTTTTTTGCCGGATCACGTTTAACTATTAAAGGCCCTGCTGCCGGTTTAATAGTAATTGCCAGCGGTTCGGTTGGCGCTTTTGGTGGTGGCGAACAAGGTTGGCATTTGGCCTTAGGCGCTTGTGTGGTCGCAGGTTTGATCCAGATCTTATTCGGTGTTTTTAAATTAGGGAAGTTGGCCGATTTTTTTCCGGGTGCCGCTATACACGGTATGTTAGCAGCTATTGGTATAATAATCATGTCAAAACAAATTCACTTTCTGTTTGGAATTGATCCTGCGCATCTAAAAGGAAAAGAGCCTTTGGAATTGCTAGCCATGATCCCAGATAGTTTGGTGCACGAGAACGCGCACTTAACGGAGATAGGTTTGGCTTGTTTGGCCATCATGATCTTATTTAGTTTTGTGAAAAACCAAAAATTGAAAAAGATACCGGCACCTTTGGTGGTATTAGCTATAGCCATACCGTTAGGATATGTACTTCATGTTAAAACAGAAGGAGCTATTCATAATTTTGCCATGGTTAAAGTGGGAAGTATTTTCGACGCTTTTAAAAACGGAATTATTAATGCCGATTTTAGCGGCATCAGTAGTCATACAGGAGCGTTTATTCAGTATGTTATTTTGTTTTCGCTTATCGGAAGTCTTGAATCGTTGTTAACGGCTAAAGCCATTGATAATCTTGATCCTTATAAACGCAAATCCGATTTCAATAAAGATCTGGTTGCTGTAGGGATTGGAAACACACTAGCGGCATTATTAGGAGGATTGCCAATGATAAGTGAAGTGGCTCGTAGTTCGGCAAACGTTGGAAACGGTGCAAAAACCCGTTGGGCTAATTTTTTCCACGGATTATTTTTACTAGTGGCGCTGTTGGTAGGTGTTCAGTTCATAGAAATGATCCCTAATACAGCATTAGCGGCCATGCTTATCTTTGTTGGATTCAGATTGGCGCATCCGCGTGAATTCATTCATATGTGGCACATTGGTAAAGAGCAATTTTTTGTTTTTGTATTAACAGTTATCACAACGCTTTCAACGGATCTGTTAATAGGTGTTGGTACTGGTATATTAGCCGAGATAATTATTAACCTTGTTAATGGCGCCACTCTTAAGAATTTATTCAACAATAAACCGGAAGTATCGGGTGGTGATGAAGATTACCATGTGGCCGTTAACAAAGAAGCGGTGTTCAGTAATTTGATCAGTTTAAAAAAATCATTGTATGCGATCCCTGTTTCTAAAAAAGTAAAGATCGATGTATCGAAAGCAAAGATCGTTGACCACACCACTATTATGGCCCTCAATCAGTTTAAAGATGATTATGAAAGGGCGAATGGAAAAGTAGAGATCAGAGGTTTCGAAAATCA
>JBGASH010000183.1:0-6746 GCA_044229775.1 Bacteroidia bacterium | reverse complement strand
AGAGTAGGTAGGACTACTAAGGCTGTTAGTAGTACCTAGCGTCCGACATAATTCTTTGATAAGAGTTGTTTTTCCGCCGCCCATTTGTGCTTCAATAGCAAATATTTTTGTGTAACCCGCAAATTCCAATAATTTTTTAGCGGCCAAGGGCAAATTAGTTATATCGCTGATATCAATTTCGAGCGTTTCCAAAATTTATTTTGCCGAAAGGGTAACGTAAGGGATCAGCATTTCCTCTAAACTAATACCGCCATGCTGAAAGGTGTTGCGGTAATAATTCACGTAATGGTTAAAGTTGTTAGGATAAGCGAAAAAACGATCTTCTTTAGCAAAAATGAATCGTGTACTCGGGTGCTGTTTTGGTAAGAAGGCATCGCTGGGATTTTTTATTTCAAAAACCTCTTTTGGATTATAATCTAAGGCTTTGCCCTGCTTGTAGCGTAAATTGGTATTAACATTCTTATCACCCAATACTTTTGTTGGTTCTTTTACGTGAACAGTTCCGTGATCGGTGGTGATCACAATTTTTATTTTTTTCTCATATAACTGTTTAATGATCTCCCACAGCGGTGAGTGTTCGAACCACGAAAGGGTGATGCTGCGGTATGCAGGTTCATCGTCGGCCAGCTCCCGAATGATCTCCATTTCAGTTCGGGCGTGACTGAGCATATCCACAAAATTATAAACAATGATGTTCAATTTGTTTTGTAATAAGTTATTTACCGTATCCGATAATTTTTTTCCGGCGGTATTATTGGTGATCTTGGTATAACTCATTTTTACATCTTTGCCCAAACGCTTCAACTGCTCGCGCATAAAATCTTCTTCGTGCATGTTCTTTCCGCCCTCTTCTTCATCGTTAAGCCACCAATCCGGAAAACGTTTTTCCATTTCACTGGGCATTAAACCACTGAATAGGGCGTTTCGCGCGTATTGTGTAGCGGTAGGTAAAATAGCGCAGAACACTTCTTCTTTTTCAACTTTATAGTAATCTTGTATAATTGGCTGAATGATCTTCCATTGATCGTAACGTAAATTATCGATCAAAATGAAGAACACAGGTTCGTTTTTTCGAGCTCCGGAATAAATCGGTTTTTAATAAGGGTGTGACTCATCACCGGCGCGTTGGCGTCTTTTCCGTTAAGCCAATTGATGTAATGTTTTTCAACGAATTTAAAAAAAGCGGTATTGGCATCGGCTTTCTGCATTTTTAAAACATCCAGCATGCTTTTATCCTGGGCTTTATCCATTTCCAGTTCCCAGTAAACGATCTTTTTAAATACTTCTACCCATTCGTTCCAGTTAAGGTTATCACTTAATGTCATGCCTATCTGACCAAATTCTTTACGGTACTCGGTATTGGTTTTTTCGGAAACGAGGCGTTTATTATCTAATGTTTTTTTAAGGGATAATATGATCTGATTGGGATTGATGGGCTTTATTAAGTAATCGGCGATCTTACTGCCGATGGCGTCGTTCATGATCTGTTCTTCTTCGCTTTTGGTGATCATGATGACCGGCAGGTCGGCCCGGTATTGTTTTATTTTTGTAAGGGTTTCCAAACCGGTAAGTCCCGGCATATTTTCATCGAGTAAAACGGCGCTGATGTTCTTGTTCTCTTTTACAATATCTAACGCTTCATCACCGCTAACCGCGCTTATTACATCGTATCCCTTGTTGGTTAAAAATAAAATGTGAGGTTTTAAAAGCTCCATTTCGTCATCAGCCCATAATATCGATATTTTTTCCATGCCCTGTTTTTTATACCTTTACACTAATTACGCAGTAAAGATAAAATTATTGTTTAGTAAGACTGATTTTTTATGGTTAATAAACGTAAAATAATAAATGATCCTATCTACGGTTTCGTGACCTTACAACACGATATTATTTACGATCTTATTAACCATCCCTATTTTCAGCGGTTAAGGCGAATAAAACAGCTCGGACTCACTAATTTTGTATATCCTGGTGCCATTCATACCCGGTTTCACCACGCCATTGGGGCTATGCACTTAATGAACGAGGCGTTGCTGGTACTAAAAAGCAAAGGGGTTAAGATATCGAACGACGAAACCAAAGCCGCTTTAATTGCTATACTGCTGCACGATATTGGTCATGGTCCTTTTTCGCATGCCTTGGAGCATAGTATTGTAAAAGAAATAAATCACGAAGACCTTTCGGCCATGTTCATGGACGCTCTTAATAAAGAGTTCAAGGGGGAATTGTCGCTCGCCATTAAAATATTTAATGGCAATTATAAAAAGAATTTTTTGCACCAGTTGGTTAGTTCGCAATTGGACATGGACCGCCTGGATTATTTAAAACGCGATAGTTTTTTTACCGGAGTAAGCGAAGGCATTATCAGTACCGACCGCATCATCAAAATGCTGAACGTGGTAAAAGGGAATCTGGTAGTGGAATCGAAAGGTATTTACAGTATCGAGAAATTTTTAATAGCGCGCCGGTTAATGTATTGGCAGGTGTATTTGCATAAAACGGTTTTAAGCGCCGAGATGTTACTGGTAAATATTTTAAAACGCGCCAAGGAACTCAGCCTGAAAGGAGAAGATCTGTTTGCCACACCTACCTTATCACTTTTTTTAAAAAACGATCTTCGAAAAAATGATTTTAAAAGGCAGCTTGTTTTTAAAGAAATTTGCCGAACTGGATGACTATGATATTTTGGCATCTATTAAAGTATGGGCCGAAGGAGAATGACATAGTGCTTAGTACCTTGTGTAAAACTTTTGAAACGTAACTTATACCCGCTTGACTTCAAAACGGTCACTGTTTCGGCTTTACAAAACAACTCACTAAAAGGCCATGAAGAGAATTTCACATAGCAGAAAAAGCGTTGTTTTCATCATCGGTTAATAACAGAACTTATAACAGTTCTAATTTCAGTATCTACATTTTGTATAGTATTAGCAAACTTATTGATGTGGCAGATGCCAGCGATCTGCTTAATATAAAAACATTAAGCAAAGTAGTAAGCTTAAGCACTTTATATCTGTTATCCTAAGGAACTAGAAATGGGATAATGAAATGGCTTAAAACAAAAAGACGCGGAATTGAGCGACGCTTTTTAATGGCATCGTTTTATTATTCAGATTATATCAAGAATATCTGAAGCGTCGACTATGACAGGTCACGATGTTCGCATACAATGATCTTTTTGTTGGTTTTAATGTCTAATTGTCTTTGTGGTGGGATCTTATTATAACATCCGCCGCAAGCGTCACGATCAACAGTAACAACAGCTAAGCCGTTACGGGTGTTGGCGCGAATGCGTTTGTAAGCGTTCAATAAGCGCTCTTCGATCTTTGCTGATGCTTTTTCCGATTCTTTGATCAGGTCTTTTTCTTCTTTTTCTGTTTCAGAAATGATCTCGTCTAACTCACTTTTTTTAACCTTAAGGTCTTTTTTACGCTCTTCAAATTCGGTTTTCGATTTCTCTAACAATTCCGATTTAAGCAATACAGAAGCTTTTGCTTCTTTGGTGCGTTTTTCGGCTAATTGAATTTCCAGATTCTGGAACTCGATCTCTTTGGTGATCGCATCATACTCGCGGTTATTGCGAACCTTGGTTTGCTGCGTTTCGTATTTTTTAATATTGGCTTGAAAATCTTTTACAGATTGTTTTTTTTCGTTGATTTGGTTTTCCAGTTCTTCTACTTCTTCCGTTACATTGTTAAGACGGGTTTCTAAACCGGCCACAGTGTCTTCAAGATCACTTACCTCTAAAGGTAACTCTCCACGTACAATACGAAGACGGTCGATCTTTGAATCAATTAATTGTAATTCGTAAAGCGAACGTAGTTTTCCTTCAACGGAAGCATCGATTTTTTCTTTGATTTTTGCGCACATATTAAAAATAGTTTACCGGATTGGTATTAACTTTCGATAAATAGGTTGCAAATGTAGCAAATTTTTTCTGAATAAGCTCATAAAAAATCTCGGGGGTAAACTGCTCATTTTCATAATGGCCGGTATCTACTATCAGAATTTTCCCATCCGCATCAAAAAACTCGTGATACTTAATATCCGAACTTATGTAACTATCTGCTTCTGAATTAATTGCATCTTTTATAAGAAAACTGCCGCTTCCCCCGCAAAAAGCTACTTTTTTTATGGTTTTCCCAGTAAGGGCCGTATGCTTCAAAAACCTTAAGCCAAATACCTTTTTTACCAGCAGTAAAAACTCGTTTTCGCTGAGTTCTTTATCAAATTCGCCGATCATTCCGCTTCCAACATTACCATAAAAATTATCGAGCTGATAAACATCGTGGGCCACCTCCTCGTAAGGGTGACTGCTCAATAATTGCTTAATAATGGCCGATTCCTTATGTGATTCAAAGATCACTTCCACACGCGTTTCGTCTTCGTGATGTAGTTTGCCTTTTTCGCCAAAAACCGGATTCGAATTTTCGTTACCGCGAAAGGTGCCGGTTCCTAAAATATTAAAACTACAACTGTCGTAATTTCCTATTTGTCCGGCCCCCGCCTCAAACAAGGCCAGTCTCACTTTTTCGGCATGAGCCGTTGGTACAAAAGTGACCAATTTTTTAAGGAGCATTTTTTTTGGCGAAAGTATTTTGGTGTTTGTCAATCCTAACTTTTGCGCAATTTTAGCATTCACACCCGATCTGATATTGTCAAGATTAGTATGACAGGCGTAAATGGAAATATTGTTCTTTATGGCTTTTATTACGGTGCGCTCAACATAATTGGAGCCCGTTAGCCGTTTTAATCCTCCAAAAATAATAGGGTGGTGGGCAATTATCAAATTACATTTTAACTGTATGGCTTCGTCAATAACCGACTCAATACAATCTAAACTTAACACGATACCCGTTACCTCAAGGTTTTTATCGCCCACTAAAAAACCAGAGTTATCGTAACCTTCCTGATAAGAGGGAGGGGCTATTTTTTCGATTTCCTTTATTACTTCTGCGATCTTTGTCATGTTGCTAATTTAGTTAAAAAGGATGTTATTAATAAATACTGTTATTAATTTACCCTGAGGATGATTTGGATTTTTGAAAATTTTCGCCAAATTTAGAAATTCTGAAGTCGTTGAATAAAATACCCTTTTTACCCCTTGCCTGGCTATTTGGCATTGTTACCTTTTTGCGAAACTGTTTTTTTGATTGGGGGTTCTTAAAAAGCAAAACGCCCGATAAACATACTATTTGCGTAGGAAATTTAGCGGTTGGTGGTACCGGAAAAACACCTCATGTAGAATACCTGATAAATTTATTAGGCGAAGAATTTAAGTTAGCCACTTTAAGCAGAGGTTACAAACGAAAAACCTCCGGTTTTATTTTAGCCGATAGTGAGAGTACCAGCGCCGATATTGGCGACGAGCCTTTACTTTACAAAACAAAACACCCCGAACTTTATGTGGCTGTTGAAGCCAATAGATTAAAAGGCGTTAAGAAATTAAGCGAACAGGATCCATCGCCGCACGTGATAATTTTAGATGATGCGTTTCAACACCGGTTCATTAAATGCGGATTAAATATTGTAGTAAGTGAATATGAAAATTTGTATTTCAACGACTCGTTAATGCCTTATGGCACTTTGCGAGAAAGTAAAGCCGGGATAAAAAGGGCAGACATCATTGTTATTAGTAAAACGCCCGAAAAAACTACGGCCGTTGATATAAGAAATGTTTTAAAGGACATCAAACCCCTGCCACACCAATATGTTTTTTTTAGTTATTTAAAATATGGGGAATTGTATTCGTTAAGCAACGCCACCAATAAAATTGATACCCTTAACGATCTTTTTCGTTACCGACTGATCGTTTTTACCGGAATTGCTAACCCGCGCCCAATGATCACGTACCTAAAAGAATATTCGGCTAACGTAAGTCATTTACCTTTTCCAGATCACCACGATTATACCGTTTCTGATATTGAGAATATCCAAAAATATTATAACAGCATTGAAGGCGGCAATAAAATAATTGTAACAACCGAAAAAGACCTAATGCGGCTCAAACAACCCGAAATCTGGCGCATCGTTACAACTATGAATATTTACATTTTACCAGTTGAAGTGACCTTTAAAGACAAAGCCACCGAATTCAACGAAATTATTTTAAAATATGTTAGAACAAATAGATTTTACCACCAAAAGTATTCGTGAAAAGACCAATAGTTTTGTTCCTGAAGTGGGAATAATTTTAGGAACAGGTTTGGGTGGATTGGTAAAGGAAATAAGCGTAGAGTTTGTTCTGCCTTATGAAACTATTCCCAACTTTCCTGTTTCAACGGTTGAGGGCCACAGCGGAAAACTAATTTTTGGAAGGTTGGGCAATAAGAATGTCGTTGCCATGCAGGGCCGCTTTCATTTTTACGAAGGTTATACCATGCAGCAAATAACTTTCCCGGTAAGAGTGATGAAGGCGCTTGGTGTAAAAACATTATGTGTTAGTAATGCCAGTGGCGGAATGAATCCGGCTTTTGAAGTAGGGGAATTAATGATCATTACCGATCACATCAATTTATTTCCAACAAATCCGTTGATCGGAAAAAATGCAGATGCATTAGGTCCGCGTTTTCCCGATATGAGTCATGCCTACAACAAAAAATTAATTGAATTGGGTTTAGAAATTGCAAAGAAGAACGATATTAAAGTTAGCACCGGGGTTTATGTGGGATTAACGGGTCCATGTTTTGAAACCCCTGCTGAGTATCGTTACTTGTGGCGTATGGGAGCCGATGCCGTTGGAATGA
>JBGASH010000182.1:0-6232 GCA_044229775.1 Bacteroidia bacterium | reverse complement strand
AATATTTATACCACCGGCTATTTTAATGCTACGGCAGATTTTGATCCGGGAGCAGGTGTTTCAAATCTTACTTCAGCAGGAAGTGATGATGTTTTTGTAAGCAAGTTAGATGCCTCCGGAAATTTTGTTTGGGCAAAAAACATTGGCGGTAATACCGGCGATTATGGTAATTCTATTGCGGTTGATGCTTCGGGCAACGTTTACACGGCAGGATATTTTTCGGGCATTGCCGATCTTGATCCGGGTATTGGTGTTTTTAATCGTACCACCAATGGCGGTAACGATATTTTCATTAATAAATTAGACGCATCGGGTAATTTTATCTGGGCCATTACTATTGGAAGTTCTATAGCGGATGCTGCCAACGGTATTGCGGTTGACGCTTCAGGAAATGTTTACATCACCGGTTACTTTAACGGTACAGCCGATTTTGATCCGGGTGCCGGAACATATACCATGACCCCTTTTGGTTATAACGATGCTTTCGTTTGCAAATTCACTTCAACGGGCGCTTTTGTGTGGGCTAAAAAATTGGGAGGCGCCAGCTGGGATGTTGGATCCTCCATCACAGAATATTTATACCACCGGCTATTTTAATGCTACGGCAGATTTTGATCCGGGAGCAGGTGTTTCAAATCTTACTTCAGCAGGAAGTGATGATGTTTTTGTAAGCAAGTTAGATGCCTCCGGAAATTTTGTTTGGGCAAAAAATATGGGCAGTGCCAACTCTGATAACGGTAATTCTATTGCAGTGGATGCTTCAGGAAATGTTTATTTGACCGGAATGTTTTCGGGTACTGCCGACTTTGATCCGGGAGTACCGGTTTATACTGTTGCCTGCAACGGAAATTCGGATATTTTTGTGAACAAGCTCGATGCTTCGGGTAATTTTGTTTGGGCAAAAGCTTTTGGTGGTCCTTACATTGATGTGGGCCGCTCGGTTAAAGTTGATGGAACCGGAAATGTTTATAGTACCGGAAATTTTGATTCCAATGTCGACTTTGATCCCGGTAACGGCGTTTATACTCTTACCAATACGATCATTGGTGTTCCCGAAATTTTTGTGAGCAAGCTTGATGCCTCGGGCGCTTTTGTATGGGCCCAGGCTATGGGCGGACCAAATCCGGATACCGGTTATGGTATCGACGTTGATCAGCTTGGTAATGTTTACACAGCAGGTTCGTTCAATGGTCAGGCCGATTTTGATCCGGGCACGGCAGCATTTTATCTGGTAGTTGCCGGAAATACCGACGCGTATGTAAGTAAACTCGATCCTTCGGGAAATTTTATTTGGGCACAGGGATTTGGCGGTGCCGGATGGGACGCGGCCAGTTCAATTTGTGTTGACGCTATAGGAAATGTGCATGTAGCGGGAACGTTTAATGCAACGGCCGACTTTGATCCGGGTTTCAATCTTTATAATCTCACTTCGGCAGGACTGGAAGATGTTTTTATTTTAAAACTAGACGATTCGAATGGTAGTACAGTTAAAGAAAGTAATTCTAATAAAACAGTTGCCGCTATTTATCCTAATCCTAACTCAGGCGCGTTTAACCTTCAGGTTAAAGGTGAAATTTTCAATGGTGATCTGATCTTAATTAATTCGCTGGGACAAAAAGTGCATGAGCAAAAAATAATTGAAGGCATAAACACCGTTACTACCAACGATCTTGCTAAGGGCTTGTATAGTTTTATTTTATTACAGGATAAACAAAAAGTTACCGATGGGAAGATAATGGTTCAATAAGCCAAATTATACAGTTGGCGCTTTGCGGCTCAGCTACTTCCAATTAAAAGCGCTTTGTTAATTTCTTTCTCCCCCCATTTCCTTACTTAGCCCCTATTCTCTTACTTTAGCTGCAAAGCAAATTACATGTCGGATATTGCCCATTTTTTTACGCCCGTAAATTTTGATGAGATAAGTGAAGGTGCCACCTTTTCGGAAACGCAATTTGGTAACGATTTTGTAATTTATAAAACAGGAACTGATTTTCCGGAACTCGAAGAAAGAGATATTGCCATTATTGGTGTTTGTGAAGATAGAAATGCGGTTAACAACGACGGTTGCCGTTTAGCGCCCGACGCGGTAAGAGCCTATTTGTACAAATTATACAGCGGGGGTTTTCAAACAAAAATTGTTGACCTTGGAAATATTACAGCGGGCCATTCAACCGAAGACACCTATTTTGCCGTTAAAACTTGTGTTGACGCGCTTATTCGTAAAAATGTAATTCCATTTATTATTGGCGGTAGTCAGGATCTTACCTACGCGCAGTTTTTAGGTTATAAAGATCTGGAGCAAACCATCAACGTAGTGGCAGTTGACTCGGCTTTTGATCTTAAGAACGGCAGTGAGAACATCACCAACCAATCGTACTTAGAAAAAATAATTTTATTTCAGCCCAACTTTTTATTTAATTACAGTAACATTGGTTATCAAACCTATTTGGTAAATCAGGAATCGTTGAACCTTATGACCAAATTGTATTTTGATGTTTACCGTTTAGGCCAGGTGCGCGATAACATTGAAGAAGCAGAGCCTATTATTCGTCAGGCCGACATGATCAGTTTTGACATCACGGCCATTAAACATGCCGATGCGCCGGCAAACCCGAACGCATCACCCAATGGTTTTTACTCAGAAGAAGCTTGTCAGATCATGCGCTACGCCGGAATGAATGATAAATTAAGTTCGGCCGGTATTTACGAGCTTAATCCGGCTTTTGATACTTACGGAAAAACTTCACACTTAGCCGCGCAAATGGTATGGTGTTTTATTGATGGCTTTTATAATCGTAAGCGTGATTTTCCATCTCGCACCAATCCGGAATATATACGCTTTACAGTGGTGATGGAAGATGAAAAACAGGAGATCAATTTTTACAAAAGCAAAAAAAGCGATCGTTGGTGGATGGAGATCCCTTATCCGCCTAATAAAGATCTTAAGTTTGAACGACACACTTTGATACCTTGTTCTTATAAAGATTATGAGAACGCCGTTAAACACGATGTACCTGACCGTTGGTGGCAAACCTATCAGAAGTTAAGCTAGAAAAAATCTCTAACAAAACGGTATGTCCCCCCGAGCCTGCCCTGAGCAATGCCGAAGGGGCGGGGGTGGCACGCTATGCGTGACGGGGGTGGACAACCCAATGCTGGTTAAAAAAAGAAATTTCACTACATTTACTAAACCTTCGGTACACCGTAGGTTCGCATTCATAAAAAGCGGAGATCAATGAAGGTATTAGAATATAAAATAGCTCTTTGGGCTCATAACCCAAAGGTCGGATGTTCGAATCATCCTCCCGCTACCATGAGAAAACCCTCGACAGCCAAGTCTTGGATTAACCAAAGTTTACCGAATTGAAAAGAGGTTATGGTCAGGTTGGGATTTTAATCATAGACAAAGGAGTTCAGTATCCATTACAACTCCAAAGATAAAAATCATGAAAGGTGATTTGGAAACGAAGCTTATCAATTCAAACAAGAACAAAATGGAATAAATAATGCGAGTGAACAGTTATATTATATTTATTTTTATCTTTTTTTATTTACCTATTTTCCCGCAAAAAAAAATACAAAATATTAATCTCACTGATTCCGTCGTTAAGATTGATAATATTGTCTTTTTTAATAAGCCGGATACTTACGCAAATAATTTCGGTCAGTTAAAAAAAGTATTTCCTAATAAAAAATTTAAAAAGAAAAGAGAAGAACCTCCAATAAACACTATAAGTTATTATTGCTTAAATTCAGGGGTTGAATTTATTCAGGGTCGCGAAGTTGATAAGATCGATATTATGGCGATTTATTATAACACTGAGAAATTAAGTAGATTCATCGAAAAAAAGGTAGGAGTATTTGAAGGACGGCTCACAATTTTTGATTATGGAATTGATAAGAATACAACCTTTGGCGAAGTAAGAAGTGGTAATAAATTCAAGAAAACCTGTAGAATTTTAAGCTCTACCCCTCAGACTATTAGAATTGATCTATGTGGGGTCATTTGCGAATTTGTGTTTAAAGGAATTGATGATAATTCAAAAATTTGGATGCTTTATGTTTTTTGGTAAATCGAAAATCAAAAGGTTTTGACAAGTAAGTACTTTCTTTTATTTTTAATTTTTATTTCTTAATGAAACAGCGTTACCACGCCTCTATAACTTTTTTCATAAAGACTAAAAATATAAAAGTAAACACCATCAGGGATCTTGTCTAATGACCCAGTTAATTGTTTTTTATTATAAACTTCTAAGCCCCATCTGTTATAGATAATAAGATCGGTCGGTATAAATGAGCGCTTGTTACAAATAATTGTAAAAGCATCATTTATTTTATCATTGTTAGGGCTTATAACATTGGGAATATAAGGTTCGCATAAAGTGTCGCTTGTGTTTACCGAAGATACATAACCCTTATAGTTTGATATACGATTAGGTAAAACGTTTACGCAATAGCCCTCGCCATCATTGTTATAAAGATTTACAGCTTGCTTTGTGTAATAACACTGCGTACCGGTAAGGTTGGGTTTATTAACCACATTTAAAAACTGTTCATACCAGCAGGCCACATAAATTTTATTATCGGGTCCCAGTTGTAATTGCCCGTATGTTAACGGCGAAAAATCTATTTGGTGTTCAGACGCTATTATTGTATCCTTGTTCCAAATCTTAATACCATATTGAACTAAACAAGAAGACTGAATAGTTGCTCCAGCCACATAAATTAGTTTTGAGTCGGGTGAGAATTCAAACCCATAAGGATAATTGTATGAAGTAGTAAATTGAATTGGATTCGAAATTTTGCCGGTAGAGTCATTAAAATCAAAAAGTTCAATTTTGTTTTGATATGTAATGCAGCATCCAAGTTTTTTTCCATCGGGCGAAACTTTCATTTGACCAATACAGTTAATGGGAGTGCCCGTATGTACACCTCCAATATCAGAAACAACCGGGTTGGCATTTATACCCGAAGGTGTAATTAAATAGGACAAAAACTTGCTCGAATTCCACTTATGTGTTATTACCCAAACACAAGAATCGTTAGCGTGATTTACGGCAGACACTTTTTCGGTAACAGTATCGCATACAAAAATGTTTTTCGAGCTTACATCGCCTGCCCCGCTGTTTAAAGACATATCAATAAGAGAATACATAAAACAACCGCACCCATTAGCGTATCCTCCTGCTTCGGCGTCTACCGTAAATAAATAATACAAATTAGGTTTTAACGGATAAGGCACAATAAAAGCACCATGTGTGGCCGATAGATGCGCTTTTAAGCCATATCCATTTGGCATTTGGTAATTGTTTTTGTCATACACCTCTTTTCCATTTGTGTAAAATAACAAACTACCATCTTCATCCGAAACAGACGCGCAGCCCTCGTCGGCCATAAGATTACTAAAATTAATGAATTCGGGCACTCCTGAATTAAAAGTAATGGCTGCATTTTCACCAAAATACCAATTGTTGAATATTTTGGTTTGTGCGTTAAGCACAGGCAAATAAAAAAGCCCAATGTATAAGACAATGTTAAATCGCAAAGCTTATTATAAATATACAAAATAAAGCGTTATTTTTATTTAAAATTAATAGCATGAAACGTTTTTTATTTGCCACATTGACTCTTTGTGTTTCTTATTCGTACTCACAAAGCAACGCAGAGTATATTATTACCCTTGAAAACGATACAATTAAAGGTAAAATTGATTTAAAAGAAATACGCGGATATATAAACTTTACAGATTTAAATGGTAGTACAAAAAAATACGAGCCCTTTGAAATAAAAGGCTTTTATATGGATTCTAAGCACTACGGTTCTGTAAAAACAAGCGATAATGTATTAACTTCAAAAAACTTTTATGAGATCCTGGCAGAAGGCGAATTAACTCTTTTCAAGTTTCAGGAGTCAGGTTCAGTAAGAACGTCATCCTCAGGGATACCAATGATTGGCCCTGCACCAATCTATTATTACATATACAATAAGAGTGATGGGAAAACAAAAAATATAAGTGGGGTATTTGCTAAAAACGACGCTCGTAAATATTTAAGCCAATTTCCCGAAATTAAAGAAGAGGTCGAAGCTAAATCTTTTCACTTAAAGCATATGGCCGATATAATTAAGAAGTATAACGATATAAAAGCGACAGATAAATAAAGGAGGTTGAATTTTTTGGTTTGATTTATAATTACCTTGAGAATAGAAAAATAAGGAAAATAAAAAGGCCCTC
>JBGASH010000181.1:0-6999 GCA_044229775.1 Bacteroidia bacterium | reverse complement strand
AGAATGGAGTTGAAAAATAATTAAAAATGAAAAAAGAGTAAAGATATTTTTCATAGGATTAGGTTTATTAGGATGAATAAATAAAGATAAAAAATTAAGCGGTAATTTAAAAAAAAAAGACCATGTTTGTTGGATTTGATTATATAAGTGGTCGTTTTTTGGACATATTTAAGAGAATTTTACAATGCCTTAATATCAAGCCACTTCATAAAAACATCTCGTTTTTGTTTTGAGAGAGGTATTTTAGATTCGTCTTTTGTTATAATTGTTCCGGTTCCTTCTCTGGTATAGCGGAGTATATGTTTCAGGTTTACAATATGTGACTGATGCACCCTCATAAAATTAAATTCATCTTTGCAAAGAAGGTTTTCGTATTCGGTCAACGATTTTTTTACCAGGTATTGATTTCCGTTTTGGAGAATTACTTTACAATAATTCTTGTCTCTTTCCAGTCGTATAACATCATTAATCGGAATGTATTCTATTCCGTTTTTGGTTGTAATCGGAATTTTTGTAAAGGTTTCTTTTGAGAGATCGTTTAAAATGTTGGAGAGATCTGGAAGTTGATGTTGTTCTTCCGTGATTTTTTTAACTTTATTTACCGCTTGGATCAGGTCATCTGGACGAACCGGTTTCAATAAGTAATCAAGGCGTTGTTTTTGATCGCCTTTAAAGCGAATTCCTGATGTGCAGTTGTAAAAATGAGATGAAAATTCCGGAAGGATAATTTTTGAAGCAGCTCAAAGCCATTTAAAAAGGGCATATTAATATCAAGGAAAACTATTTCTGGACTGTAGTCATCAATAAGTTCAATGCCTTTATCAGCTTCTGAGGTTTCTGCCACTACTTTTATTTCGGGCACACACTTTTTTATCAAAAGTTTTAAAGAATCGATACCTATCTCTTCGTCATCTATTATAATAGCCCTTAACATTGTTATTTAAAATAAGGCATGATTATTTCTATTCGTGTTCCTTCGCTTTCACCAGAAGCGGTTGTCTTGTCAATAGTACTCCAAAATTCATTTAAAAGTCTTACTGATCAATTCCAATCTCTGTGTTATAAAACTGGTGGCCATTGATCTTTTTCGGCCGAATTCATTTTTTTTAGTGTAAATCGTCCAACACCGTTATCTTCCACCACGCACTGTAAGCGTTGATCGTCTAAACATAAAAATCAACGGTGAGAGTTCTTTCTTCTCTTTCTTTGTGAAGCAGTTGTCATATGGCGTTTCAATAAATGGCTGTACCATCATATGAGGAATCTTAATTATAGAAGGGGTTATTTTTTTATCGATTTTTAAATTGAATTTGAAGGAGTTTTTGAACCGTAGTGATTCCATTTCAATATATTTATTAATCAGGATCAGTTCATCAGATAGAAGAATATTTTCTGCGGTATTGCTTTCGAGAATTTGACGCACAAGTTCTGAGAACGTAGAAAGGTATTTAAATGCGTTTTCATTGTCTTCGGCGAGAATGAATTTTTGTATGGAGTTCAACGAATTAAAAATAAAATGTGGATTCATTTGGGCTTTTAAAGCAGTTATCTTTAATTCTAAGTTTTGAATGAGTTGTAGGTTCTTCTTTTTTTCTATCTTTAATTTGTTGTTATAAATAAGAATTATTATCAGCACCAAAAGCAAGATCACACAGGTCACTTCTAAGCTTTTAAACCACCATTGTCTCCAAAATGGTGTTTCAAAAGTAATTTTTCGAATTGAACCGTTATAATGATCCGATACGTAAATATTTCCCTTATTGTCTACTTTAAGGTCCGTGGGATAATTGAATTTAGCCTCTTCGCCAATACCATCAACAAAACCAACCGTTGATCCGGCGATGGTGCTAACGTTTCCTTTTGGATCAATTTTTCTTATTTTGTGATTGTACATGTCTACTACGTACATGTTTCCAATACTATCAATGTCTATGCCTACAGGTTGATCAAATTGCGCTTCTAATACAAATCCGTCTTTGTATCCTCGCGAAGAGCCTGCATAAGTGCTTACATTACCTAATGTGTCAATTTTTCGTATCTTATGATTTAAACGATCAGCAATAAAGAAATTACCTTTTTTGTCAAAACAAAAATTGCAGGCGGCGTTGAATTTTGCGCTCAGTGCCGGACCGTTTTTAAAACCTTCGCCGCGCGTTCCAGCAAAGGTAGAAACTATACCAGTAGCCAAAGATATCTTTCTGATGAGGTTATTGTGATAATCTGCTATGTAAAGATCGCCTTTGTAATATAGTATTCCTTCAGGGCTATTAAACTTGGCCATGAGTCGAGGACCATCTATATAGCCAGTATCATTACCGCCAGCAAAAGTAGTTACGTTGCCTTCCGGATCTATCTTGCGGATGGCGTGATTTCCAAAATCGGTTACGTAAATGTTATTATCATCATCAGCAGTGAGGTAAGTTGGATGAAAAAATCGTGCCGAAGTTCCTTTCGCATTTACAAATCCTACTTCCAAAGCTCCGGCAATGGTGGTGACTGTAGAGGTTTTGAAATTGATCTTTCTTACAGCGTTGGCACGAATGGGTTCGGCAACATATAAATTTCCGTGATGGAGAAGAAGTCCGGTTGGAGCGCTAAAACGAGCTTCTTTAATATCTCCGTCAACTAATCCCGGAATTTTACCCGTATAGGTAGTTACATTTTGCGATCTGCATAGCCAGGAGAAAAGCAGAAAAAATATGAAAATATTTTTCGTCATGAAATGTAAATATAAGAAGAATAAGGAAAGCGCTAGCGTTTAACCGCCACCATCAAAACACTGCTACCAAAAGGAATTGGCTTAAGATCATTAATGCGTTTTAATTCCCAATCCCATATTTTTTGCAAAACACCTTTTGAATTAGAGGTGTTGTGTTCTTTTTTGTATTTCTCAACATCATCCACCTTTTTATGCATTCCTAAACGAGAGGGGATAGAACGAATTAGAAAAATCGGTATGGGTAACACCGAAAATAAATACGACGAAAATAAAATATCAAAACCCGCTTCATTTAAAACCTTTTTAGCTCTTCCGGTAGTATAGCGGCGGTAATGCCCTGCATAATCATCTTCATTGCACCAAATGAATTCAAACGCGGGTACGGTCATGAACAAAAGCCCCTTAGGTTTTAGCATCCCGTTCAATTCCTGCAGAAATTTCTTATCATCTTCAATATGTTCTACCACATCAAAAACACCAATGGCGTCGATCGTGTTTTTTGCAATACCGCAAGTTTCGGTAGAGGCGCAGATCACATTTTTTACACCTCTTTTTTTAGCGTTAAGAACCCCGCCAACACCTGGTTCGATCAGCACCGAATCAATACCGGCTTCTTCTAATCCCTTTGTTACAAAACCATTTCCGCCACCAACATCATAAAAAATGTCACCCGGTTTACAATAATGTTTTGCCAAAGATGCCAATACTTTGTTGCGATGATTGAACCAGTAACTATTGGCTTCTACCTGCGCCGCATCATTATTGCCGTCACTGATATAGAGTCGTTTTAGTTTTGGCATACCATATCCCGTCTGCATGCAGTTCTAAATTATTGGAGAGTTTGGTAAAATCAATATTATCACGCATGTTTAAAAAGCTTGTTTCTAAAGAAAAATAATGCCAAATAAATTACTATGGCCGCGAGGGGCAATTTACACCAGTAAAAAAGTAAGGCAGTTTGTAATTCAATTCAATTTTGTGCGGACCTTTTATATCAATCCCGACATGCCACCATTGGTTTTAATGAGCTTCTCATCTTTTCCGTCAAGTTTAGCATGCCATCCTTTATCAAAAGGAATAGAAATATACAATAATTCATTGGCAGATGAATTAACGTCGCCCTCAATATGCGTCTCGGCAAACTTGGTAATATTAAGCGTGTCTTTCTTTAATCCGTCAATTCCCTGTTTGTAAATGTCCCAACTAAAAGTGGCCAAATTAATGCTGTCTTTAATATTAAAAGGCGACAATCCCGGTAATGGTGTGGTGTTGATATCATCCACAAAACAAGCCTTTAACATGAGGTATTTTTTCTGAAACGGCGAAGCTTTTTGAAAATCTTCTTTATTAATTACACTGGTATAACCATAACCCATTGGTAAAATAAATTTATGTCGCAACACTTTTATGTTTCCAAATTGCGCTAACGAATCATGACTTGCCCGAAGTGAAGGATTAGAGTAGTCTTTTACCAACATGTATTTTACGTCGTTCAACGATTGTAATACCGCTTCGCTTACCAAACCTTTTGGCCAACGTGTATCAAACTCATTGAATTTATTTATCACATTGCTTTCGTGTAAATAGTTAATGTAATTTATTTGATTGAACGAACTGTAACAGGTAGTACCATAGTAATCCTGTAACATGGCATCATTCAAACTACCATGCATGGCCGGCGAAGAAGCGTAGCCTTTATCAATTCTGTAAAACGGCGACTTGTCAATAGATTTAATGTAAGCCAAGGCATCGGTGGTGTAGTCATTATAGCCTATTTTTTGTTTAAGGTCGTTGGCTGTTACCACATCACGGTTATTAACCGTTACACTAGAAAAATAAGTAAGTTCTATAATAAGTAAACCAAAGAAAGCGTAGATAAGATTGGAAGGGTTATTTACTTTAGGTAAGAACCAAAGAATAGCAGCATAACCAACCAGTAAGGATTTTACCATCATGGATATGGCAGTACTCACCGCGTCTTTGTCTTTAAAATAATCGGGCGCCATTAAAATAAATAACCCAATGAGCGTACTGATAAGAACGATGTTATTTATTTTACGGTGTTTTAAGATAAGGTCTAAACTAAAAATGGCATAGATCATTAAGGTAATTGATACGATCAATGAGTAAGCGCGATAATAATCACCAACATATAACCATAAGGAATATCTAAAAAACGGAAAAATACTTGGCAACAACCAAAAAGCAAGAACAACCGCGAAAGCGCGTTTAGCGTTCTTGTTTAAAAAACCAAACACCTGAGGCACCAAAAGTAAACAGGGTAAACCACAATAGAACATAGGAGCTTCAAGATAATTATAATTGGTTCCTTTAAAATTATTTCCAGTTCCAAGCATGTCGCTCGAAAACAAACGCATAATATCTGTGCCTAATTGCCATTTATCTGCTGTTCCAAAAGTGGGGAATTGTTTCAACACATTGGCGTAAGAAGCATCACCGCTTCCTCGCGGACTATCCAACATTTGAAATAAATTTTCGAGGAAGAAAGGACAAGCCAGCATTATGCCTATTGCGCCAAAGCCCGCTAGTTTTAATAAGAATAAATAAAACTCTTTTGAAAGGATCTTTTTATTAAGAGAAGTGTATCTTAAAATGAGGTATCCCAATAGGAACAATCCAAAAAGAAATAAGTTAAATGGTTGCGAAATAGCAATAAAAAAGTAAGCTACTGGTAAAGCAAAGAAACTGTTCTTGCTTAAAGCCAGTTCGGCCGAGAATAATAAAAAGGCAAGACAGAAGAGGTCATAAGAAAACACATACCAGCACCCTCCTAATACCATGTATGAGCAAAAACAAATGATAAGGCTTCCGAAAATAGAAGTGGTGTTGGAGATCTTAAGTAGCTTAAGAAATTTATAAAACACAAAACCGGTTAGTACCAACTTCAACATCTCTCTCACAATGATCAAATAAATGTAATTCTTCGTACTAAAAATAAATGATAAGAGGTTAGAGAGGTCGCCTAAAGAAAACAAGATAGTACTTTGACCCATACCGTATTGAAACGACCAGCTTGGTAAGCCGTGTTTTTGAAAATAGTCGGCCTGTAAATAAAAGTAGGGATAGTAATAATTGAGCGTGTCGCTTCCAATATCTTTGAACAAAAACGCTTTTTTGTATAAGATATAATCTTTATAAACAATGAACGCCATTAAGCCAATAATTAGCATGGCTAACCAAATGGCTTTATTGCCAAGTGTGTCAAAAAAATTAGGTGCAGAAATAACAGGTGCCGGTTTAACAGTTGTTGTTGCAGCCTGTGGAGTTTGTTGTGTTTTTGGTTTTTGTTGTTTTGCCATATTCCAGTATCTATTCTAAATCATAAATTTATCATTTTTTTATGATATCACCTTTATCATGCCGCGTTGCCAATATTTGAGAGGGATTACCGGTATAATAAATATTGCCCCTCGACCATATATTAACTTCCAACACCTTATTATCAATAGCTTTAATGTAACTGTGCCCAACCGAAAAGGTTTCCACAAAAATGCGATTACTAACGGTAAAATCCGACGCATAAAGGAAATTAGTACCGTTTAAATAATGATCGCTTTCAAGTGAATTACCTGTGAGGTAAAGGTCGCCATTGCCATGCGAACTGCTGTTGAAATATTTTGTATTTACGTTCATGTGAATATCACCCGAATTGCCACATCTCGTCATAATGGTATCGTCGGTTAAAACGGTATTACAATAAATGGTGCCAACCCCATTGTTTTTGAATCTTTTAAAGTGTGGGGCGGTAATATAAACTATGATCTTGTTTTTCGGACTCCTAAACATGCCGCATACATTTTGATTTTCTATATGCAGTACCGAATCTTTAACTTCGGTAACGATCCCAATGTGCATGTGTTTTCCTGCTTCTACTTTTACTTCAAATTGGGGGCCTTGCGAAACATAAACATCAATTTTATCAACTACCTCAATATCTCTGAACCCCGAAACTTCACGAATACGCGTTTCAACAGTTCCGGCGGTTTTAAAACAATCTAGCTCGTGGTCTTTTTTACAACCAAAAAATGCGGTGATAGCAAAAACAAAAAATATGTATTTAATCTTTAACAATTTTCTTTTTCTTAAGCGGTAAACGGTAACCAAGTCCGGTTTCAAAATGGTGCGCGATAGCAAAATGGGTCTTTAATGAGAAATGAACCACGAGTCCCTTTGGGCCCGTATAACGAATGGCAAAACGGCTGAAAACAGGACCGTCGGTATTAAGTTGCGATAACGCGTAATAACCAACTTCCAATGGA
>JBGASH010000180.1:0-6315 GCA_044229775.1 Bacteroidia bacterium | reverse complement strand
GTGTGTTGCGGCGATAATTATTAATGAAGGTGTTTTTCATGATGGTAATGAGCCAGGCTTTGAAATTGGTGGCTTGCGAAAAACTTTCGCGGTAGGTGATGGCTTTTACAACCGTGTCCTGAACAAGGTCCAGTGCATTTTCGCGGTCGTTGGTTAACTTATAAGCGAAACCTTTTAAAGTTTCCGATTGCTTTACAAGCTGCCCGTTGAATTCTAATGCTGTCATTTTGTTTAATGTTTGGTATAAATTGTTAAACAAATATAGTCATTGTTTAACAAAAACGATAAGAGATTAAACAAAAGTTTTCATTATACACTTAACTATTTAATAATTAAGTGATTAAAAATTAAATCAAATTTTTGAATTGATCGTAATTATGGAACAACCGGATGTTTTTTGGGGCTGCCTTTTTGTGACCGGCAATTTGGGCTCCTGATAGTAGAATAAGTTGTTCGGGGAATAGGGCAGAAAGCTCCTTGATATAATCTTTTAGTTCGCCATTCTTAATTGGTTGGGTAATAACACTTGCTAAAACATCTGCTCTACGTAAATCACAAACTTTTTTAAGATCATTTAAAGGAACAGACTGACCCAGATAGATACTACCGTATCCTTTGTTCTTAGCTAAGAAAGAATAATAAAGCAGCGCTAATTCATGCAACTCTCCTTCAGGCAAAAAGAAAATAATTTTTTTAACGGCACCTATAGTTTGAAGAACTACCTGGCTGTCGATGGCCGAAATGATCTTCTGACGAATGAGATTGGAAACAAAATGTTCCTGAGCCGGATTAACGCTACCGGCTTGCCACATAACGCCGGTAGTGCGGAGGAAAGGAAAAACAATTTTTTCGATCGTATCTACAAATCCCATTCGTATAACATTGGATGAAATAATTTTTTCGAATCTGCTCTCATCAACATCCACCATTGAAATAATGAGTTGATGGATCTGATCATCAAAATCACTTTCTTTTACATAAATGGTCTTAATTTTTTCGGAGATCTGGTATTCGTTGAGTTCGGCAATTTTCGAGATCTTAATGCCATTCTTATTTAAAAAACTAACATTCAATATTTTTTTAAGATCGTCGTTTGAATAATATCGGATATTGGTGTCAGTACGTTCTGGACTAAGAATATTGTAACGCTGCTCCCAGATCCTTAACGTATGCGCCTTAATTCCTGAAATAAGTTCAAGGTCCTTAATGCTGTATTTACCGGTCATATCCATCAATAACAATGTAAAATTAAAATTGTTTAACATCTGCCTAAAAAAACTTATTAGAGATTAATGAATAACCAATAACCTTGAGATGAGGAGTAATAATTTCACTATATTTGATTGAGATGAAAAAAGCAGTGTCAACCCTTTTTATTTTAATATTGGTTTATGCTTGTGTAAAAAAAGTGATTCCTTTAGAGGAGCCCCAAGAAACACAACAAAACAACATTCAGCAAAATTCTGTTATGTTTATTGGCGGTACGGGTTGGTCATTCGGTACCTGTGTTACAAATGGCAGTGTTTTCACAGGTAGTTTAAATGGGACTTCAACCAAAGTAAATCTAAGTTTTGGCATACCAATATTGCCATTAGGAGGGCAAACTTTTAGTTTAACAAGTGCTGTTCCAACGGGAAGTTTATGTCGTTTAACAATTATGGACCCTGTTGGCCAAGCTACTAATACAACCTGGTATTCTCAGGGTGGTTTAGTAACTGTAACCAATAATACCACAACTCAGGCAGCGTTTTTCAATTGCTCCTTCGATAGTGTCAAGTGTGTTCAGCAAGGAACAGTTTTCCCTGTAGTTACAGCAGTTGGTTATGTTGTCTGTCAATAATTGCATACAGCACTACAAATATCTCCCATTTTCACTAAATAACCCTACCCTTTCACTCATTTATTACAGGGTCACCCAACCTTTCAAAGTATCCTTTCGTTTGGTATATTATAAACCCAAACTATGAAAAAGCTCTTCCTTTTATCCGCAGTCTTTGCACTCGTTCTAGCTTATTCTTGCAAGAACAAACTCAATAATAAAAATGCCGTTACCCCAACTTACAAAGAAAACTCCACCGGAACCGGAGCCAACCCCAATTTGGGTAATGTTACCGTAACCGGAAGCGTAAAAATCGAGAATATGGCCACCGAAAATTCGGCCGTTCAAATTGGAACTGGCTGGACCTTTGATGCCTGCACCTCGGGTGGTAATGTGTTAACCGCCCATTTATCGGGTACCTCAGGCGAAGTAACTTTAACTTTTGCCGCGGCTCCTACTACCGGTACTTACACTTTAACCAATGGTGTACCTATCGCCGGCCAATGCCGTATGGTAATAAAAGATGCTCCCGGTCAGCCAAGGGATATTTATTGGTATTCAAAAACCGGTACGGTAAATGTTAACGTTGGAACCACCACTTCGGCCACTTTTTGTAATATAGATTGTTATCAGGAGAAGTATTTATTCCCAAAAGTAACCGCTTGCGGGTACCTCATTTGTATGTAAATAGCTTATTTGTTAATTTTAAAATAATTCCTTAACTTTGATTATAAATTCATTATGATGAAAAAACTGATTTTTCCGACCTGTTTAATGGCATTTTGTATTGTAATGGCATCTTGCAACGATAGCAAATTAAATACACCTGATGCTATTACTCCTACTTATAAAGAAAACTCAACCGGTACCGGTGCTAATCCAAATATTGGAAACGTTACCGTTACAGGTTCTGCAACTTTAACCAATCCTGCTACTCAAAACTCAGCACTACAAGTTGGTGGTACAGGATGGAGTTTTGACGCTTGCGTTATTAACGGAAACGTTTTAACCGCTCACCTGGCTGGAACTTCTACTGATGTTACATTAACTTTTGGAACTGCACCAACTGCCGGAAGTTATTCATTAACCAATACTGCTCCATCTGGTAGCTTATGCCGTTTAGTGGTAAACAACGCTCCTGGTCAACCGGGTGGTATTACCTGGTATTCTAAATCAGGTTTGGTTACCGTTACAACAAATACTACTGCTACACCAACAATTATTAATGCTTCATTCTGCAACGTTCAGTGTTTACAACAAACATTTTTGTTTCCTGTAGTTACTGCTTGTGGCTATTTAGTTTGTCAATAAAAAAAATTATGATTTTTATCACGACCGTCCCGACTACTCGGGGCGGTTTTTTATTTTTGTATAATTGATAAAATTAAAAAGGATACTTGTTTTTTTACGGTCTAAGTACGCGCTTGACGTAAGGGCTTTATCTTTAATGCGTGTTGGAATTGGGTTGGTGGTGTTGTGCGATCTTATGGTGCGTTCGGGTTCAATGGTGGCGCATTACACAGATGAAGGTGTGTTACCCATAAAAGTTTTACAAGAATTCTATCCCAAACCCGGCAGCTTTTCCTTTCATAATTTAAGCGGTAGTTTGTGGTGGCAAATAACCTTATTTGTGATCAATGCTCTTGTTGCTTTATTACTGGCAACAGGTTACAGAACCCGTTTAGCAAGTGTGCTGTGCTGGGTATTTATGGTGTCGTTGCACAATCATAATCCTTTTATCAATCAAAGTGGCGACGATCTGTTGCGCATGGTCTTGTTCTTTGGGATATTTTTGCCATGGGGGAATTTTTATTCAATTGATGCACGCAAAACAGCATTCTCCAAAGCGAAATATTTCTCATTATCGGCCTTTGGTTATATGCTTTTGGTAGGATCGGTTTATTTTTTTAGCGCATTGTACAAAACATCGCCCGAGTGGCGAACCGAAGGAAGCGCTATTTATTACGCGCTCAGTTTAGATCAGATAAAACTGGGTTTAGGGCATTACCTGTATCAGTTCCCGCTTTTAATGAAAGTATTGACCCATTTCGTTTTTATTTTAGAGATAGTTGCACCATTGCTAATTTTTATTCCCAACCGAACCGGAAGGTTCAGAAGTATGGCGGCCGCTTTAATTATTTTGTTGCACATTGGCATTTGTCTTAACCTGTATGTCGGATTTTTTTACATAATTGGTATTACATCGGCCTTCGGTTTGCTGGCTTCAAAACAAATGGACTGGATCGAGAAAAGAATCCTGAAGGTTAAAACGGTTGCGGTAAATGGTTTTTTTCATCACGATCTACTTTACGGTAAACTGCTCAGTTACTTTAACACGTTACTCCTCACTTTTGTTATTAGCGTCACGCTTTTGTCGAACTTAAGTTATATCAGAAACTTTCCATTCCTGATGAGTGATAAAATTGCCATAGTGGGTAATTTTTTGAGATTAGAACAGTTTTGGGGAATGTTTTCGCCTAACATATTAAAAGATGACGGATGGTTTGTATATAAAGGGCTAAAGACTGATGGCGATACATGGGATCTGTATTATAATAGATCGGGTATAAATAAGAATAAGCCAAACCGTGTGGTGGATATGTACGAAAGTGACCGCTGGCGAAAGTTTGCCGAGAATTACCAAAAGAACGAATACAATTTTATGCGACCGTATTTTTGCAAATATTTAATTAAAAAATGGAACCGCGAGCATCCGGATAACAAGATAGATGGATTAGATATTTTTTTCTTTAAAGAAGTATCGCTGCCCGATTATAAAACGGCGCCAATAGAAGAGCTGAATGTTTGTTTGTGCTACGAGAAATATTGAGTAAGGCTGTAAAATATTTGCAATACCTGTTCAAGGCCAAAAGCGCGCACGGCGTGCATTCACCTTTTGTTTATAAATTCATACAAGAACTTATTGAAACTAAGAACGAGGATTATTATCCCTTTAAAGAATTGGATCTGTTGAGAGGGTCCTTAATATTAAATAAGGAAATGTTGGAGGTGGAAGATCTGGGGGCGGGTTCCAAAATATTTAAGGATAACAAAAGACGGGTAGGGGATATTGTAAAGTTTGGCACCAGCAAAAAGAAATTTTCGGAACTGTATTTTAAACTCATCAATTTTTCAAAGGCGGTTTATATTGTGGAGATGGGAACGTCGGTTGGGTTAAACACGCTTTACCTCGCAAAAGCAAATTCCAATTCAAAAGTGGTAACTATAGAAGGCAGTAAAACTTTATATGAATTTTCGAAAAAATTATTTAGAGATCATGAAGCAACAAATATCAATTCAGTAAATAACAGTTTTGATAATGCGTTTCCGGAGGCTTTAAAGCACATCCCACAACTCGATTTTTTATTTGTAGACGGGAATCATACATACGGGTCAACCATGCAGTATTTTAACTTGGCCCTTTCAAAAAAAACCAACGATTCGGTTTTTGTGTTTGATGATATAAATTGGAGTGAGGAAATGGAACGAGCGTGGAATGAGATCAAGAACCATCCCGATGTTACATTAACTATTGATCTGTTTTATGTTGGTATTGTTTTTTTTAGGCACGAACAAAAACAGAAAGAACACTTTTTGCTGAGGTTTTAAATTTTGTTACGTTGAAAAGAAAATGGTGAGGTAGAAAAAAATAAATGGGGAAACAAACAAAAGACTATCAAACCTATCCAGCACGCCACCATGTCCCGGCATTAATTTACCCGAATCTTTTATGCCCGCCTGCCGTTTCATCATCGATTCTACCAGATCGCCCAGTGTTCCAAAAACTACCACCACTGCGCCAAACACTAGCCAATGCACTAATGCCAATTCCGTAAACCAGTTAGAGATCAAATAGGCTACCCCAAGGGTACAGATGGCGCCACCCGTTGTGCCTTCCCAGGTTTTACCGGGAGAAATGCGTTCAAATAATTTGTTCTTCCCAATCAAGCTTCCGATCAAATAGGCAAAAGTATCATTGGCCCATAATAAAAATATGATCCCGAAAATGATCTTCGAATTATACGGCGCCATATCGTTATACCAATCGCCGGTTGGGTGATTGAAAGTATACGCTTTATCATAACACGAAATGCTGATGAGTAAAACGCATGGAACAACCGTGTAAATAATTCCCACCACCGTATAAGCAATATTTAAAATGGGTTTTTCGTGATTGGAGAATAAGGCCACTATAAAAACGGTGAATACGGCACCAATGGCCAGATTCATTAAATGCATGTGATTATAAAAAAGCGCCAAATTGGAATTGCTAAATACGCCTGTGGCATAAAACATCGTGCCGGCGATGTATCCCCAGATCTTGTAGGGTCTTCCTCCTAATTTTTCGCAAATAGCATAGAACTCACCAAGGCCCCAGATGGAAACAAAAAAGAATAACGCGGTAAATGAAATGTAATTGAAATAAATGCAACTTAGTAAGATCACAACAAATACTGCTGCGGAAAGGCTTCGTATACCAAGGGTTTTTAAATTTA
>JBGASH010000179.1:0-6332 GCA_044229775.1 Bacteroidia bacterium | reverse complement strand
ACAGTTGTTCGCCCTTTAAGAACGAAACCGATACACCGATCTTAGCGGTGCTGTCAACTTTATGCATAATAACACCAAATTTCAATTCCTGAAAACGTAAAGCATTAATGTTGGTGCCTGTAAAATTGGCGGTTTTATCGAGGTAAGGTTTATTACCATAAAACATCAATTGATAAAAATCACTGGTGTAGGTGGCGTTAAATATTTCCTGGTTTTTAAATCCCAATAAAAAATCATACTTGGGTTTCTTTCCAAAATACACACATATATCATAATTAAGATTTATGCCGAGTTGGTTTAATCCGCGCATTTTTTTAAGCGCGGCGTTTTTCATGTCCTCGTCAATGTGTCCGCCAAACATTAATTTATTCATAAAGGCGTTTTGCATGGCATTTGAACCGGCGTCAAATTCACCGTTAAGCGAAATGCTGCGACCCATTTTGGCATAATTGGCAAAATCGGAATTGTATTGCGAAAATACCTTTCCTGAAACAAAAAGAATAAAAATAAATATGATCTTGTTCTTATTCATTTTATCCTTTTTTTGCTTTGTAATTAACATCCACGCTCATGATCACGTCTAAACTATAGGTGTCTAATATTTTAATATCGGGAGGTTGCGGTTTAGGTAAATTTAACTGGAACACAAATTTAATGCCCTTACATTTTTTAAGATTAAGGATCTTTTCTTTATCGAGTGGGATCAGGATCTTGGAATAAACGCTTTGCGTTACCAGATTGTTCGCGTCAACTGTGCCCCGCTGCGCCAGATTATTTGGTGCAATAAATAATGAATCAATGGTTTTTTGCTGATCATCGAGCACATAAGCCTGCATTACTGCTTCAAACGGAAAGCCATTGGTAACCTGTATCACAATGTCGCCATAATTAATATTATCCAATTGATTTACGCCCGACAGATCAATGGAAGAGGTAGAAATTAGTTTAAAGTAATCGGCCTTTAATTCAAGCGGTAGGTCAACATCGGCATAAATGTTTATACCGGTATTTAAAAATGCAAAATCATTATTGCCGGAAATGTTTCCGAACGGACTTACATTTATGCTGCCACTGTAGGTAACATAATCCGGAAGATTTTCTAAAAACGCTTTTAAGTTTGAGTTATTGGTATTTACAGGAACGATTTTTACTGACGGGAAAACGGGATTGCTTATCTGATTGGTTTTACCGGCCCGGTTGATATTAAGGTTTGATAGGGTAGTGGCATTCAAAGGAACACTCGTGTTGGTTGACTTATTCACCGATTTTAAATTGGCCAACTGGGCATTTACATCAACACCAAATTCGTTTACAATACTAAAATTGATAAAGGCCGAATTGATCTGAAAATTACTGATCTGCAAATTATTCCCAATGTTAAGTGCGATAGAATCGTAAGGGATCGTAATAAATTGTTGTCCAAAATAACCTTCAAGATAATAAGGCGTAAGATCGTTGTAAGAAATATCAGCCTGAACTTTTTGTCCAAATTGAGTTACATCCGCCTGCGCCGTTGCGGGTACAGAAATATTTATGGTTTGAGGAAGGGTGTTTGATTTATTACCATTCAATCCGGTTAACAATACATTATAACCGCTAATATCATAGTATTTGGTGTTGGAATTTAAGCCTGGTTGAATTACTTCGTGGATCTTAAACGGCGATCCCCATAATGTGGCGCTCGGTAAAGTAAGATCGAACTCGAGGGGTTGCGTAAAGGTATTGCTATAAACCACTTTAATGGTACCCTTGCTTATAACGGCTTTTTTTAACTCGGCATTATTCGCTATTTTAAAATCTACCTCAGCGGTTTGCGGAAAAGTGGGAAGGGTTTGTCCGGGTGTTACCGTAAAATTTGGAATTAATAAATAACTGTTCACAATGGTGGTATCCGGAATTTTAATAAGGGAATCTAAATTGAACCCCGCTATTTTTTTATTAAAGGATAAATGCAATATTCCGTAAGGATCGGCTTTAAATAATGTGGTGTCCTTAAATAAATTGTTAAAAGTAAGATGGCTTCTTGCAATGGGGCCGGCAACATCTACATCCCAATCAGTGGTAAACGACTTCCGGCAGGAAGAGAAAGCAATCGTAAAAAGTATAAGTACCGGAAAGCACTTTTTAACAAAACCCATACCAACAAATATACTGATTTTTAACGTTTTTTTATTGGTTTTAACAACTGGTTAAAATACCTTTATTCTTACTAACAATACGCATTATCATGAAAAAAGGTTGGTTCATCTTAGGTCTTTTTGCCGCATGCACAGCCATTGCGCAAGACACCATTTATACTAAAGGTGGCAGTATCATTGCCGCAAAGGTTATGGAAATTAATCAGGACGAAATTAAATACAAGAAATCAACCAATCCTGATGGTCCTATGTACGTAGTAGGTAAGAATGAGGTAGCTTTAATTGAGTATAAGAATGGGACAAAAGACGTTTTTTCTCAGAATGAGGATGCTAACGACCGGAATGCCCAGGTTAATGCTGGCGCAGGAAATAATAATGGCCACAATAATGGTCCTTATTATTCAAGACCAAATATAATTATAACTCCTACGCCTTACTTTTGGATTCCTCGCCCAAGAGTTTATGTAAGATGGCGGCCGTTTTATGGTCCGCGTATACGCGTTCGTAGCTGGTGGTGGTGATCTTTTCTACTTCTTTTTGTAAATAAATGTTAGCTAAATGGAAGGCTTTTCGTTTTAGCGCATTAGTATTTTGGCTAACTTTATTGAATGAAGCGTAGCTTTTTGATCTTCTCTTTTTGTTTTATCGGTATCACAACTGATTATTCACAAAGCTTAAATTACTATTTCGGCAATTTACATGCGCATTCGGGTTATTCTGATGGAAATAAAGATTCGGTAAGTACGGGCGTCACAAAACCATCGGGCGATTACGCTTACGCTAAGGCCTCTTTACACTTTGATTTTTTAGGAATTTCGGAACACAACCACTTTAGCGCCACGCATAATCCGGGTATGAAACTCGCTAATTATGCTCCCGGTTTGGCACAGGCTGCTGCTGCCAATCAACCCGGAACTTTTTTAGCACTTTATGGTATGGAATATGGTGTTATTACCAATGGCGGACACGTTGTTATTTATGGATTCAATCAATTGATAGGGTGGGAGGCAGGCAACTATGATGTTTTTAATTCAGAATACGATTATGTTGGACTTTTTTCAAAAGTGAAAAATAATCCTAATGCGTTTTGTTATCTGGCACACCCTGCTAATACCGATTATGGTAATTTACTGAATATACCTTACGATCCGGCCGCAGATTCCGCCATTGTTGGCGTACCTTTTAGAAGCGGATCGGCCTTTAGCACCTTTACCGATTATTCTGATTACCCTTCCGGAAATTATTATTCTTATTATAAAAAAATGTTGGCCAAAGGATATCATATAGGTATGGGATATGATCATGATAACCATAATTTGACCTTTGGAAGAAATAATGGCGGAAGACTTGTGATAGTAGCACCTGCTTTAACCATACCCGACCTGTACAATGCCATGCAAAAAATGCATTTTTACGGAAGCGACGATTGGAATGCAAAAATAGATTTTAAGATCGGGAGTAATATAATTGGTGATACAACCTCCGGGACTACCGCCCCGGTGATAAATGTGATTCATAACGATGGCGACGCAGAGTTGGCCGATTCTATTTTGATCTGGTCGGGTAATCCGGGTTCAAATGTTAATCCGGTAGTGGTGAGTTATGTGAAATCGCTTAACACGTTATCGTTTACCGATAACATTATCAGTAATTCCGAAACCCGTTATTATTATGTTGAGATAAAACAGGCTGATGGGCAACGAATAATTACTTCACCTATTTGGTACACCAGGAGAGCTGATGTTGGCATTAAGGAAGTAAAAAAGGATTTTTCATTTCTGATGTTCCCTACTCCGGTTAGTCAGAATGTAAATATCAGTACAGGATTGCATACAGAATACACTGTGGAAATTGTGGATGTAAGTGGGAAGCAAATTTATTCGGGCAAATTTCATAAGCCTAATATTTCTATTCCCGTTAAGGAAATTGAAAAAGGATTTTATACAGTAAAGATCAGCTCTGAGAATTTTCATAAGACACGTGCGTTGATCATTGAATAGCTGTCATTCAATATAAAGATCAGAATGATCTCAAAACTTTTTCAACTACCCCTAACATATCATCTGTAAAATCAAGATGCGTTACAAAGCGAACGGTTTGTTTACCAAAGGCGGCGGCTTTTATATTATTGTCGAGTAATTTTTTTTCAAAATCGGCGCTGTTTATTTTTTTATTGAGATCGAAGATGAGAATATTGGTATCAACAGGCAGGATGTTGTCAATGTAACTAAGTTGTTTTAAGATCTTCTCCAGTTCTTTAGCGCGCTTATGATCTTCTTTTAAACGGGCAACATTGTTGTCGAGTGCGTAAATGCCCGCCGCTGCAATATATCCTGTCTGACGCATTCCGCCGCCAAATACTTTCCGAACCTTACGGGCTTTTTTAATAAAATCTTTTGTCCCTAATAATACGGAGCCGGCAGGGGTACCCAGGCCTTTTGATAAACAAATCGAAATGCTGTCAAATTGTTTTCCAACATCAAGCGTGTTTTCCTTTGTTTCGGTTAATGCATTAAAAATCCTGGCGCCATCTAAATGCAATCCTAATTTTTTATTATTGCAAAATGTACTAATAGGTTTTATTTGATCTAAGGTGTAATAACTTCCACCGGCACGGTTTACGGTGTTCTCCAAACTTACAAGTGAGGTGCGGGTTAACCAATCAAGATCGGCATTGATGTTTTGTTCTATTTGTTGTAAACTTAATCGTCCGCGATCGCCTTGTAACAATTTGGCCTGAACTCCCGAGTTAAAAGAGATCCCGCCGCCTTCGTAATTGTAAATATGCGAATTAACATCGCATAATAATTCGTCGCCCGGTTGTGTATGAACTTTAATGGCTATCTGATTGGTCATGGTTCCGCTCGGACAAAACAAGCCGGCTTCTTTTCCAAAAAGCGCGGCTGATTTCTTTTCAAGAGCGATTACCGTTTCGTCTTCGCCAAAAACATCATCCCCAACTTTCGCGTTCATCATTGCCTCCAACATGGCTTTGCTGGGTTTTGTTACGGTGTCACTTCTTAGGTCGATCATCATAATATAAACTAGTGTTTAATTAATAGCATTAATCCATCTCTTACAGGCAACAATAAATTGCTCACACGTTTATCGGTACTCACTTTCTTGTTAAATCCATCAATGGCCAACGTGTCCTTATCCATAAGGTTTTCGGATTGTGTTACTTTTCCGCTCCATAAAACATTATCGGCAATTATTAATCCGCCTTTTTTTACTTTGTCGATGACCAGATCAAAATACATGGAATAATTTTGTTTATCGGCATCAATAAAAACGAGGTCAAACTCATATTTCATTTCAAGTATCATTTTTCCGGCATCGCCGCTTAACAATTCAATCTTGTTTTTATATTCTGATCTTTCAAAATACGCTTTAGCGATCTTGTTCGTTTCTTCATTAGGATCGATGGTAAAAAGTTTTCCTTTTTCTGTTAATCCCTCCGCCAGGCAAAGCGCCGAATAGCCAGTGTAGGTTCCTATCTCAAGTATAACGTTAGGTTTTGTAAGCCTTGATATAAAACTCAAAAAACGCCCTTGTAAATGGCCGCTTAGCATACGTGGCGACATTACCTTTAAGTGTGTTTGCCGGTTTACGTCGTTCAAAAGAGGCGATTCGTCTTCTGTAAACTTTTCACAATAGGCACTTAACGCTTCACTTATAAATTCCATGCTCAAACCTACAGTATTTATTCAGAAATTTCAAGAGGTCTTGTTTTTTTAATTTTAATTTCTTAGTTTAGATAACGTACACTAACTTATTATTTAAACAAAAACCTGTAAAATGAATTGCTTAAAATTTTTATGCGTATTGGTCATTTTTAATGCGCAACTTGTTTTTGGTCAGGCAGCATATTGCCCCTCGGTTACCGCATCGGTTAACGGATCAGGTTCTATCACCACCGTTTGCCAAAGCAAATGCGCCAATTTAACTGCCAGTGTGGTGCCGGTAAATCAAACAACCACGTATTCGGTACAATCCATTGCTTACGCGCCTTTTTCTTATACTACTGGTACCACTGTTTCGGCAGGGACTGATGATGTGTGGAGCCCTGTAGAAAATCTTGGGTTTCCGTTCTGTTATTTTGGTAATTCCTATACTAAGTGTGTTATTGGATCTAATGGACAATTATCATTTGATCTTACACAGGCAAACGGTTTCGATAATTGGGCTATTAGT
>JBGASH010000178.1:0-6355 GCA_044229775.1 Bacteroidia bacterium | reverse complement strand
TCGCTCAATTGATGAGTCCCATTGCCCCTTTCTTCGGCGAATGGTTATATCAAAACTTGAGCGGACCAGTTCGCGAAAGCGCCATAAAGAACACCACCACACTTGCTTCAGAATCCATTCACCTTTCCCACTTTGTAAAAACAAATGAGAAGATAATTGATATTGACCTTGAACAAAGAATTGAACTGGCACAAAAGATCTCTTCCATGATACTCTCTATTCGTAAAAAAGAGAATTTACGAGTGCGCCAGCCCTTGCAAAAGATCCAGATCCCTATTTTAGATAAGGATGTGCAGGCGAAAATTGAAGCGGTAAAAGATCTGATATTGGCCGAAGTGAACGTGAAAGAAATTGAATTTGTTGACGAAAGTAAAACCGCTATCGTAAAAAATTTAAAACTCAATTTTAAAACGTTGGGAAAGAAGTGCGGACCGAATATGAAGGCTGTTCAGGCTTATGCTTTAGAGAATGCTACAAAGATCATTACCGAAATTGAACGCAACGGCAAATTCAATCTGAATCTCAATAATACCGATATTTTACTCGAAACAGAAGATGTAGAGATCATTCCTGTTGATATTCCGGGTTGGAAAGTAGCCAATAGCGGCGCCACTACTGTAGCCCTTGATATTACCCTTACAGAGCCTCTTAAACAAGAGGGTTTAGCCCGTGAAATAGTGAATCGTATCCAAAACATGCGTAAAGACAAGGGGTTAGACGTAACCGATAAAATATTGGTCAGAATCCAACAAAACGCTATATTAGACACTGCGATAAAAAACAATTTAAGTTATATTTGTTCTGAAACGCTTACCGGCGACCTGCAATTGGTTCAAAACCTGAGCGCGGCAACCGCCAACAATGTGGAAGTGGATGAAACCATTTCAACATTAATTTCAATAGAAAAGTTAAATTAATGCATAGATAAAGATGGCAAAGAAGGATAAAAAGAAAGCAAAACCCGCGAAAAAAGCGGTAAAAAAAGCAAAGCCCGCCAAGAAAACAGCGAAGCCTGCGAAAAAAGTTGCGAAAAAAGCGGCCAAACCTGCAAAGAAAAAAGTTGTTGCTAAAAAGGTGGCTAATAAAGTAGCTAAGTCTTCCAAAAAAGATCTTAAGAAAAAAGTTGATAAACCGGCCTTAAAGAAAAAGCTGACCGGTAAACCTATTGATGCTATTAAAAAAGGCTTTAAAGGTTTAGATGTAAAAGGAAAAAAAGGAAAAAAAGGAAAAGGCAGAGGAGACGATGATGACGACGTTGACATTAAAGATGATTACGAAAAACCGGATGAAGACGATGTTGTTGACGGAGCAGAATTAGAGGAACCACCTATTGATCTGGAAGGCCCCCCACCATCGGATGATGATGATGATGAGAATGCTGTTCCCGAAAAACGCGGCAGAGGTCGTCGTAAGAAGAATGAAGGAAAATCGGGTGGTAACAGTATGGAAGCATATATTCGCAACCGTCCGCTTCAAATTGACCTTACAAAACCGCTAATTAAAAGAAGTTTAGAAGAAGCGCCTAAGCCTTATTTAAATACTAAGGATAACCGTTCGCGTTATACCGATAAAGAATTGGCGGAGTTTAAAGAGTTGATCTTAGAAAAACTGAAAGAAGCGCAAACCGATTACGAATTACTTAAACAAACTTTGTCTAACGAAGACAACCATGGCACCGATGATACATCACCCACATTTAAATTATTGGAAGATGGCAGCGACGTTCTATCAAAAGAAGAGACCGCGCAATTAGCGGCCCGTCAGGAAAAATACATCATCAATCTTAAAAATGCGTTGGTGCGTATTGAAAATAAAACCTACGGTATTTGCCGCGTTACAGGTAAATTAATTCCGAAAGAGCGTTTACGCAGTGTACCACACGCTACTTTGGGAATTGACGCCAAGCTTAACCAAAACAAATAATTTATCGTGATCACTATTATTACATTGCCATTCCGGAATAACAAAAGGGATGGCAATGTTTTTTAAATTATGCTCAAAAAATATAAAATACCCCTCATTACAGTTTTCGCGGTTCTCTTCATTGATCAGTTCATCAAAATTTACATTAAACTGCATTATCCTCTGGGGGAAGTAACACGTGTATTCGGCGACTGGTTCATTTTACACTTTACCGAAAATCCCGGAATGGCATTTGGTTTGGAATTTGGCGGTAGTTATGGTAAGATCATATTAAGTATTTTTCGTGTGCTGGCTTCCATTGGTGGTGTTTTTTATATTAGACATATTGTAAAAAAAGAAGAGCACTGGGGATTTATTTTATCGGTGTCGTTAATTTTAGCCGGGGCCATTGGAAATATTTTGGATAGCGCGTTTTACGGTTTATTATTTAGTGATAGCGATGAGTTCAACAAAGCCGTATTTATGCCGGAAGGCGGCGGTTATGCCGGGTTTTTACACGGTAAAGTGGTCGATATGTTCTATTTTCCTATTTGGAACGGTGAGATCTTTGGTGAGGAATGGCAGTTTTTCAGACACATATTTAATTTTGCTGATGCTTCTATTTCAGTTGGCGTTGGATTAATTTTAATTTTTCAGAAAAAGTTCGTTAAGAAGGAAGAAGTCGTTGAGTCAACTCCTGAAGTAAATACAGATTCGCAAGAAAATAATTCACCTAATTCAACTTTGTAAAATGCCACAAAGACGCGAAGACACAAAGTTTCACAAAATAAATCAAAAAATTCTTCGCGCCTTAGCTCCCGATAGCTATCGGGATTAGTTGCTAAAAAATGAAAGAAGCAATTCTTATAATAAACCTCGGTACTCCCAACTCTCCCGAAACAGGCGATGTAAGAACCTATTTGACACAGTTTTTAAACGACCGTCGCGTCATCGACATTAGCGCTATTGGCCGGTTCTTTTTAGTGAATTTTATCATTGTTCCTTTCCGCTCTTCAAAGTCGGCAAAATTGTATAAGAACATTTGGACCAAGGAAGGGTCTCCCCTTTTAATCCACACAAAAGTCCTTTCAGAAAAACTTCAAAAAGAAATGGGCGATAATTACATTGTTGATTTTGCTATGCGCTATCAAAATCCAGGCATTAAACCTGTTCTAAATAAATTGCGTAAAGAAAGTCCTACAAAAATCACGATCATTCCGCTTTATCCTCAGTACGCCTCTTCTTCCACCGGCTCAACGCTTGAACTGGTTATGAAAGAAATTGCCGGGTGGGAAGTTATTCCTAATGTAAATTTGATCAGCAATTTTTTTAATGACCAGGGTTTCATCGATTCCATAGTTGAACAAGGGAAAAAACATGATCTTAATGCTTACGACCATATTTTATTCAGTTATCATGGTTTACCGGAGCGTCAAATAAAAAAAGCGTCGGAACATTACGGTAATAACACCTGTTCGTTTGGAAATTGCTGCGACACCGTTACAAAAAATAATCAGTTCTGCTACCGCGCCAATTGTTTTGCCACCACCCGCGAATTGGTTAAACACTTAAATATTCCGGAAGGAAAATATACCAGCACCTTTCAATCGCGTCTCGATGACAAATGGCTTAAACCTTATTCCGACAAAGTAATTGAAGAACTGGCCAAAAAAGGAGTTAAAAAATTATTGGTATTCTCTCCTGCTTTTGTGGCCGACTGCCTCGAAACACTTTACGAAATTGGCACCGAGTACGATGAAATATTTAAACATCACGGCGGAGAAAGCGTAACTCTGGTACACAGCCTTAACGCCAATGATACCTGGGTAAAAGCTTTGAAAAATTTAATCAAGTAGTATAATGACAACATTTGCTGCTGACTTCAACACTCACAGGTTTGCCGCTTTGTTTTACGGTAACGGACATCCGGAAGGGTTCGACTCAAAAGTGCTGTTATCGAATTCGCTTGGAGAAAAAGCATCCACTAAAACGTATTTTTATTTCTGCAATTACGATCATAAGAACGCTATTGAGAATTTAAAAACCCAAAAACATTCTTTACTTGATTTTCCAGTGCAGGTTCTATTTGAAGCCGAAAAAGAGTTCGGTTTTAACAACCTTGACGAGATCTATAAACCTACTAATTTCAAAAACCATAATATAAATATCATAGCCAAGACCTCTAAAAATAAATATATCGAAAACGTTGTTAAGCTAAAAGAACATATTCAACAGGGCGATATTTACGAAATAAATTATTGTGTGACCTTTGAAGCAACCGGTGTTGACTTAGATCCAATTGAAATTTATTATAAACTCAATAAAATCAGTCAGGCCCCCTACTCGGCCCTCGTAAAACTGGATGATAAATTTATTATTTGCTCTAGTCCTGAATTATTTTTAAGTAAACGACAAAACAAACTCATCACCAAACCCATCAAGGGCACCGCGGTAAGGAGTTCGGATGAAACAGAGGATGAAAAATTAAAGAAAGAATTATACGAAAGTTTAAAAGAGCGAACCGAAAACGTGATGATCGTTGATGTGGCGCGCAACGACCTCTCACGCCTTGCTAAAAAAGGAACGGTGAACGTAAACGAACTATACCATATAGAAAGCTACAGACAGGTGCATCAAATGGTGAGTACTGTGAGCTGTGAGTTAAATGAAATGGTTTCGTTTGATGACATTATTAAAGCTACTTTTCCAATGGCCAGTATGACAGGCGCACCAAAAATACGAGCCATGCAGTTAATTGACGATTATGAAACACAGAACCGCGGTCCTTTTTCGGGTTGCGTGGGTTACATCAATAACAATGGTGATCTTGATCTTAATGTTCTAATAAGAAGTATTTTTCATAATAAAAAAGAAAAATATCTTTCTTTTTCCGTGGGAAGCGCCATTACGCATTTATGCGATCCCGAAAAAGAATATGAAGAATGTATGGTGAAAGCAAAAGCGCTTATAGAGGTATTATCCTGAGGAGATATTACTTCACTATCACTACCTTTTCCGTTGACCGCTTTCCGTTATTCAGCAAACTGATAAAATAAGTTCCAGCCGAAAATTCATTTAAAGTAACTGGTATGTTATAGCGACCTTCATATTGTCCGGCAACATTCACCAAATTCTTTAGGAACATTCCATTCATGTCCAAAACATCCACACGCACATCGCCTCTTTTTGTTACTTCGTATTTTAACGTAAAGTCACCGCTGGTTGGGTTCGGAAATACCGTTAATTCTTTTGCGTTATTTAAAAAAGTTCCGGTGTTGCCAATTTTTTCAATGGGTAATATTGAATCGGGTTTTTGCACCTGAGCCGAATCGCCCGGAATATTATCAACGATAGCAACAGCTCCAAGCATATAATATCTTTCTGGGACAACGTGTGTGCTATCTTCCATCTTTATTTCTCCGTCCACCATTATATTATCCTGAGGTATTACTTGTTCCGCGCGAATTCCGCCGTTCACCATTTGCTCTATTATTACCTGTTGAGTAAGTGTATCAGGCTCGGCAATAGTGCTTCCTTTCACTAATTCTGGCAAGGTAAGATCCATTGCACCTACAATGTTCTCCTTATCTCTTGCTCCTCTTACTTCAATACCATCTATCTTTTTACCGTTCATATCGGTACAGCTAAATAAAAAGGTACCAAATACCAAAAACAAAGCAATCGTAAAAATCTTAGTGATGCTCATGTTTTTTGGCAAGTTATTTAAGTCAATAGTAATATTAAGCGGCCTATCAATCTGCGATTTTCTAAAATGGCCACACACCTTTGTGCCCTGACTTTCCAATAAGATGTCGCGGATCTCCGAATCGGTTTTATTTGAAAAATCCACTACCGTTTTACTGCAAGAACTGCAAAATCTGCCTTTATCATCAGGCGTCATTTTATTCCAGTCCTCATGACAAGGCTCAGGGATCCGAACAATATAATTAGGTGTTTTCATAGGTTTCAGCGTTTAATATTAAGATGCGCAGGGTCTGCTTTTTCCATAAAATATCATAAAACTTCCTGTTTTAAGGATATAACGCCTCAGTTTATAGATTAGTACCCAACTTTTTAAACCTATGACCCTTTCTTTGTAAACGGTAAGATCTTTAAGTTAACTGGTTGGTCTTTTAAGAAATTATTTAAATTTGATATGATCTTAAATAAACCATATGCCTATAACCGACGAAACACGAAAGCTCATTTTTAACAAGCTTAAAAAACATTTGGATAAATGTACGCCACCCATGGTAAAAGGAAAGGATTCTTCCGGGCTCGCTTACGAATTAATGGGCAACAAACCGGTTCCATACGGCCACGATAAAAAAATAATTCCCGGTATGTTTTTTGCGGCCTTAGCTCAACGCGCCGATAGCGTTACCTTTCATTTCTTTACAAGATAAATGAATACACAATTAAAAGAAGTGGCGCCTTCTCTCTACAAATGCTT
>JBGASH010000177.1:0-6395 GCA_044229775.1 Bacteroidia bacterium | reverse complement strand
ACATTGTTTGCAGCATAAAGGTGCTGGAGTTACACCTAATACTTTTTTCTATTTAGCCAAGCAACATGGAATAACCCTCCAGCTTAACAAAACCGCATTTCGTAAATCTGCTGACACCGGTATAAATAAGGATGATAAGTTCTGGTATGTGCAAGAAACAAAAAAGGGCAAACAGGTAGTTATAGTTTACACCAAACTAAACAGTCTTCTATTAAACTTTGGGTTTAGGAGGTATGATAGAGGATTGAACAAAATTTTTGTGCGTATTCAGAATAACGTAATAGAAGAAGTATCTATTTCCCAGATACAAGACGCTTTAATTAGATTTATAAAACTTCTTCCGTGGCAGTTAGAGGAGAATCTTACTCGCGAGGAGCTACGTGAAAAAATTTACAAAAACCCTTCTCACTATTTTAATGAAGGACGATTAACCCTACTGGTAAATGATGAAGAATTTCACTTCAATTCTGATTCAGAGAACACTTCTTTCGTTTATTATTTGAACGGCTTTGTGGAAGTCAAATCGGATGGTTGGCAGCTAAAAGAATACAGTGAACTCAAAAAACTTATTTGGAGGAAACAGATTCTTCCTCGAAATTTTTTTCCGTTAGAGGTTAACTTAGGTAAACCAGAATCGGCAGGTATGTATGCTCAGTTTACCTATAATCTTTCTGGCAAAGAAAGATTTCTTGAGTTATGCACCACCTTCGGATATATGCTTCATGGATATTATGAAGGTAAACTCAGATGTTTAATACTCACAGATTCAAAAATTTCCGAGAACCCCGAAGGACGGACAGGAAAAACGCTAACTGCACAAGGACTTAGGCATATACGAAGCTACGTTGAAATTGACGGTAAATCTTTCGATTCGGAAAATAGGTTCAAGTTCCAAGAGGTAAATCTGGATACTCAGTTAGTTCACCTAAACGATGTCACCGCAAACTTCAACCTTGAAGTTATTTTCGGTGCGATTACGGAAGGCATAAAAGCGGAGAAGAAAGGTATACAACCTAATTATATCAAAGCAAAAATCATTGTTACTTCCAATCGCACAGTTATGACCGAAGGTGATAGCCGCAAAGATAGATGTATAGAAGTCGAAGTGACTGACCACTACAGCGCAGACAGAAGCCCTCAAGATGATTTCGGATGCTGGTTCTTCTCTGGTTGGAATAAAGAAGAATGGTTGAAGTTCGACAACTTCATGTTGTGCTGTTTACGGCAATACTTTATGCGTGGGCTTTGTGTTCCGAAGCCTATAAACTTAAGTAGCAGAAAGCTGATTGAACAAACAAACTCTGACTTTGTGGCGTTCATGGACACAGGAATTAAAAGTGGTGCAATACCGGTTAATAAGGAAATACTAAAACGAGAGATACATGCTCTCTTCCTAAAAGAATACCCTGATTACATTCATGATTCATATCTGTCCAAAATGAGGTGGTTTACGAAGTATCTAAAAACCTACACGAAGTATTCGCCATTGGTGGATGAGATAAACCCATTGCGAGATGAGCGAAAGAGCGGAGCCGATTATTTTATAACCCTGCGGAAAAGCAAGGGGGTGGGTTAACCTGAATACTTATTCGTCCAGAAAGTCCACATATATGACTATGGACAGTAAGGACGCAAGAAATATAAAATAGATACACTCTAGTTTTTCAAAATAACTATTAACTGAAATTTACCATGAAAGCCACAACATCTACTATATCAAAATTAGCCCGTGAATATGGCGTTCACCTTAATACTTTTAAAAAATGGATAAAAGATTATCCTGAATTACAACTGAGCAAACAAAAACGAGTGTTAACCCCTACGCAAGTTCAGGCTATTTATGATCGTCTTGGCGAACCATAGCGATTTTATTAACCGCGATTAACTAATAAAAACTGTGTTTATGAGTAGCTAAGTGTTTTTACTTGAAAAGGTAAACCTTAGCTACCGATATATTGCATCAAAATACATTTTATGAATACAGAAGTAAACGAAGAAATACCAACCGCCTCTGCCCACAAGGTAACAGTTGGGTTCAAATGCAACCCTGCATTGAAGAAAAAACTGTCTTCTATTGCTGGCGAACTTGGGTTTACTGTAAGTGAATTCATTGAGGCACTTCTTGCGGACTTTACAGATTTAGAAACTTACATCACTAACAATAACCAGATGGGTGAAAAAAATCGGCAGTTAAATTCAGAGTTAGAGGCGGCACAAAAAAAATTGGCGTTCTATGAATGTCCGAGGCTTGAAGCTTTTTTTAAGCGCCTGAAAAATAAAGAGTTTCATTTTACGGATCACGAGGGCAACAATATTGATGTAACCGTTAATGGTATTCAAGATGTATTTAACCTGATGATTCATTCATTTAAAATCGATGACAACCTATGATAACCCAACACTATATTCCAAGACAGCTGCAAAATAATGGTAACGATGGAGGCGGATGCGGACTTTTAATATTTGCCACAATCACTTTAGCGGTGGTAGTAATTGTCCTCTACAATTCAGATGACAAATTGAAATAGAAATGCCAGAGGTAAACAAAGGCGCTAACAATAATAAACCTGTATAAAACAAACCTGCAACATGGACAAAAATAATTTGTCAGACATCATCAACAGCAAAGCAGTTACATACATCGTGCTTACTGTTTGCGTAATCGTTACCGCAAAATTTGTTTCAAATTTTGCAAAGGATGCAGGAATACTTCCTTCGAAGAAATCGTAAATTTCGGTTTACAGAATTTTGTGGCAACTAAAAAAACTAAGTTTTTTTAGTTGCGTATTTATCTGCGTAAACTTTGATTTTCTCACCACTCTTCTTCAATAACTAATCGGTGATTTTTTTCGCTTGCCTAGGTTTAATCCGAAGCCAGTTCAGAATTACATGTTTGTGACATTGCGATACGTGGCTGTCTTCACTTAGAATAGCTGCATGATTACTGGGGCTTATATAGTTGGACAAAAGGAGTAGAGGTGGTTGTTGAATGCCATGAACCATAAATCATTGCATCATTTCCCTCATCGCAATTAAATGAAACAAATAGTAGGATGAAGTTAAAATTTTCATGAAAAAAGCGAAGAACTTTTTTTTGACCTGTCAGAAAAAAATGTTGTACCTACTCCTAGAGCCGGTCTACCAAATTTGTAAATGATCAAAACAAATGCAATGCCCGTTCCTATGTTGGGGATACCTAAAATCCCGAAGAAAAATCTGTTATAACATAATAAATTGTGTGGGGTTAACGTCTTAAAGATAAAACACTATTAGAAATTTAACCCTCATGTTTCAGATGCTTATAGCCGTATGCATAGGCTCTGCTAAAAATCTCAGTATTAATTTTACTTCCGGAAGTTTTCAAAAGGCAATTAAAGAAGCCTAAAGCAAAACAAACTATTATTTGTTGATACATTTGCCACTTGGTGTGGTCCAAAAACGGTAGAGGCATGCCAGGATTGTTTAAAAATTATACTCTGGAACAAAACAAAAGATTGCGAAGAATAGATTTCCGAACCTTTTTATTCTATTAGCTGGGAGTGGTGCGAATGGTAAATTCTTTTTTTTGATATGCGAAGTATATTTACAAAACTCTTCTTCGTTTTATTTCTCATATTTAGTTTGCTGTTAGTCTTAAAATCCTCTCACATTATTCCGGTGGTTATGTCATTGTTTCAAACAGATATAGAAAAACCCGTTTTCAGCCCTGCTTGTAGTAATGCATTTAAGGAAGTCGAGATACAAATGGAAATGTTGAGCGAAACAACTACCAGGGTTCATCTTAAAAATAAAGGCTCACGGATTCTTGTAATTGAAAATGCTCAAAGTGTAAGCAATTCATTTCCCAATCAAAATAGTGGCGAATTGAATCCTTATCTTAAACCAGGCGAGGAAATGAAACTAAGAATTTACCGCGCTGGACATTGGTTCGCTATCGTTGCTTATCAAAAAGATTGGGGTGACTTTGGGTCTGATAACGCGTGTAAGGTGGAGTTCAGGAAGCTGTACAGAGAAAAATGTAAGCAGTTGTTTAGTCAGAGTTGCGATTAGCTTAACCAGAAACAATTAGCCGTTAAACATATGCGCTTGTGAAAAATAAATTACGTGATGGCTTTTTCTTGATTATAACATTATGCATAAATTCTTTGTTTGCTCAAGAGGCAGAAAGCACTGCAACTATTCACAAATTGGAAAACAACATGGTACTGGTTCAGGGAGGAACCTTTACCATAGGCTGCACTAAAGAACAGGAAGCTGATTGTTATACTGAGGAGAAGCCAAGTCATAAAGTAACCGTTAAAGGTTTTTATATCAATAAATATACCGTAACCGTTAAGGAGTTTGAGGTTTTTGTAAAGGAAACAAATTATGTTACCGGAGCGGAGCAGGTTGGATGGAGCCCCACCTATGATGGAAAAAAATGGCAAAATAAAGTAACCGGTATTAACTGGCGACACAATTTAGATGGAAGCGTTTACAATGAAAACGAACGTAACAAACCGGTAATAAGAGTAACCTGGCTCGATGCCACAGAATTTTGTAAATGGCTGAGTAAAAAGACAAATAAAAAATACCGGTTGCCTACTGAGGCTGAGTGGGAATATGCTGCAATAGGAGGAAATAAAAGCCGCGGATATAAATTTGCTGGCGGTAATGCCATTAACTTTTTGGCTTGGCAAGATGACACTACTACACATGTTGTTGGGCAAAAAATACCTAACGAACTTGGGTTATATGATATGAGTGGCAATGTTTGGCAATGGTGCAGTGACTGGCAAGTGGACGAAGATTATACTTCAGCACCTGTTGTTAACCCCAAAGGAGGGGCAACGGGTAATTTTCGTATAAGACGGGGTGGTTCTTGGCGCAGCAATGGAAAAAATTGCCGTGTAGCAATTAGGGGTTGGTCCCAACCGGATGGTTCAGACCTTGAAACAGGATTTAGGCTGGTACGCGATTTATAGTCTAAATCGGAGAAGGTTACATCTGGTTAAAATTTCTGTGGATGGTTCTTGTTTAGTTCCACTAAACTTTCTAACCTTCAATAAACGGTGGCTTATCAGCCTCATCAAGTTTAAGGAATATATCCATCGAATTAGCCTTTCGTCCTCTCGGATTCGATTGGGTGCTAACAGCTACACAACCATTACATTCAAACAACAGTTTATAGTTTGCCGAGGGGTATTTTCCGTTTTTACGAAGCAATAATCTGTAAGATTCAATTTTATTAAGATCAAATGTTTTTGAACTGAAAAATTTATCCGTGCGCCAATATGAAGTATCGGCCATTACTGAGTGATAAACGGTTAACTCACTTGGGATGTTGTTACCACTATGTTGTGGCAAATAACTGTGAACCGTTATTACAACAATAAATTCAATGTTTTCAACTTTAGAATGAGTGATTTCCTGTGCGTATCCGGCAGTTGCGAATGCACACAAAAAGAAAATAAATGAAACGGCAAACCAGCGCCTCATGCTTCAAAATTTTCGTATCAAAACTTCTCTTTGGTATCCTTACTCAGTTTTTTTAAACGCTCCAATTCCTTGACGATTTGTAACTTTAATGAGTTACTAAGTTTAAGATAAATCAACATACTATCACTTTTTATTGGTTTATTGCCAATAACAGAAGTAGTGCAACAGTTATTGCACCTGAATGAAAGGCAATAGTTAGCAGATGGGTAAAGATTGTCGGTGCAATGCTGTAATTTGTAATCGTAAACTTTGATGAGGTCAAGGGTTGTTGTGGCATATAACATGCTATCTTTTCCGTAAATCATCTCTGTAATTACAAAATTGTCAGAGGTAAACTCACTTTCGTACAAGCCCCCTTTTTTACAATCGTGGCAACGAAATGCATAGTATTTACCTATATTATAGGTTAACCTAAGCATCGTTTCCTCCTTAGCATCACTTTCATTTTGCGAATATGCCTTGGTTGCAAATGCAAAGAAGAATAGAATGGTTGATAGATTAAGTATACGTTGCATTGTGATGAAAGAAACAGTTTTATTCAGTTTTTTAATTCCAGTTAAAACGGACATTTTCCAGCACTTGTACTTACATCGGTATGGTCCGGATAAAACTCTTTGTATTTTGTCAGAACAAGTTGGACAAAATATGCCATAATTTAATGAGATATTTAATAATTTATCCTAATATATTGCATAAAAGATAAGACAAACAGTTTTTCATTTTAATATACATTTAGTCTAAACGCTGAAAATAAAAAAATATTTAATGGAATTATTCTTGTAGTTCTTGGTTTTATCAATATGATAATTTAGCTGGAATTGCAAATTTACGTTAGCACTAATAAACCCATGAAAGCCGAGGAAATAATATTTACTTATCCGTTAACGGTAATAGAGATATTCAGCAATGTACAGGTT
>JBGASH010000176.1:0-6397 GCA_044229775.1 Bacteroidia bacterium | reverse complement strand
GGACAGGTCCAGGAGGATTTAGTTCTGGTTTACAAAACCCTATAATTGCTGTTACGTCAACCGCTAGCGCAGGTATTTATACACTTACTATTACTGATGCCAATAACTGTACTAACAGTATTACAGCTAATGTGATTATTAATAATTTACCGGTGATCTCACCGGTTGGATCAACTGTTTGTGCCAATCAAAACATCAATCTTTCGGCGAGTGGCGGTACAGCTTTCACTTGGGTGGGGCCATTAGGATTTAATTCAAATACGCAAAATCCAGTTATCCCAAATTCAACGGTTCCTATGAGTGGTGGTTATACAATAACGGTAGTTGATTTTAATGCGTGTACAAGCACCTCAGTAGCCAACGTGGTGGTAAATGCCATTCCGGTGCCAACCGCTGCTAGCAACAGTCCGTTATGCGCTAAACAAACGTTGAGCCTGACGGGCCTTGGTGGGTTAAATTATGGCTGGACAGGTCCTAACGGATTTTCATCAAGTGCTCAAGATCCTAATGTTGTTGGTGTTGGTATTCTTGCTAGTGGAAATTATACACTTATTGCAACAGATAACATCGGTTGTCAGGGAGTGGCTGTAACTAATGTTACGGTACATCCTTTACCGGTTGCTACTATAGTTTCGAGTGGAAATAAAGGCTGCGCGCCATATTGTGTTACTTTTACATGTAGTACCAACGCCAATTTGCAAGATCTAGGTTGGTCGTTTAGTGATGGTTTATCTTCTGGTAATGGTACTTTTGTGGCTCATTGTTTTGAATTTACGGGTGATCATGTTGCAACAGCCGTGGTAACCGATAATAATAATTGTAGTATTTCTACCTCCTATACCATTACCGCTTTTCCAAAACCGGTTGCCGATTTTAGTTATTCGCCCTTAAAGCCGGTGGTGAACGAAGACGCGGATGTTCAATTTACCGATGCGTCCTATAAAGCCACGATTAAATCGTGGGATTGGTATTTTATGAATTATTCTAAACCGCATTCCAGTTTACAAAACCCTAATTTTGTTTACGTTGATGCCGGCTCTTATGTGGTGGCGCTTGTAGTAAAAAGCGATCATGGATGTACCGATACCATCATTAAAAACATTATTGTTGGAGAAGATTATGGTATCTTTGTTCCTAATACATTTACACCAAACGGTGATGGTTTTAATGATGTTTTTCAGCCAAAAGGTTTTGGGATCGTTAAGTATGAATTTCAAATTTATGACCGCTGGGGTGAAAAATTATTTGAAACAACTGATTTTTTTGAAGGATGGAATGGTACCCGCAAAGGAAAAGGGCTGGATAAAATAATGGAAGACGTTTATTCCTGGCGCATTTATCTCACGAACTCATACGGTAAAAATGTTGAATTGACTGGACATGTGACCTTGATTAAATGATCGGCCAAAAGAATTCAAAAATCACAAGAAAAGCCCCATAAAACGGGCTTTTTTCATTCGAAATGGGTCATATTGAGTGGACGGACAGGGAGGGTGAGCGAGATGGAGCCATTAATTATCCAAAAAATGAGCTTAATTTGGTGATATTGGCTAAATTAGTGTAGTTATTTCACACTTAACCATTACATTATATTTCAAATGAAAAATACACTTAAACTCGCTCTGTTTTGTTTTTTCACAATTATTTTTTCTATTGGAACCGGTTATTCTCAAGGAGAATTCTGGAACTGGCATTTTGGGTTTAACGCCGGCATCCGTTTTCCGGGTGGAGGTGCACCAATTCCATTTACAACAAGCGCTTGTAGTACTGCTGAAGGTAGCGCCAGTATTTCGGATAAATTAGGCAATGTTTTATTTTATACTGATGGCAGCACGGTTTACAACAAATTAAATTTAACCATGGCCAATGGTACTGGTCTTATGGGCAATGGTTCTTCAGCGCAATCTGCTATCATTGTTCCAAGACCCGGAAGTTCTACAATTTATTATGTGTTCACTTGTGATTTTCAAGGCGGCGCTAATGGTTTACGTTATTCAACTGTAGATATGAGTTTGGCTTCTGGTAACGGTTCCGTTACAGTAAAAAACACTTTGTTATATACACCAACCTGCGAAAAAATAACTGCCGTAAAACATAAGAACGGTTGTGATATTTGGGTGCTTTCTCATCATTGGGGCTCTGCCAACTTATATGCTTATTTAGTAACTGCTGCCGGAGTAAATGCGGTTCCGGTTATTAGTAATCCGGGCGGACAAGTTCACTCAGGCCCATCTTCTGTTGCGATCGGTTATATGAAAGCAAATCCTCAGGGAACTTTAGTAGCTGCTGCGCTTGCAACCAATGGTTCAACCTTAACATCTTCTTTAGAACTTTATGATTTTAATGCTGGCACCGGCGCCTTTACTAACGCCCGAATGCTAACTACTACCGGTAACATTCAAACCTACGGCTGTGAGTTTTCTCCAAACGGACAATTATTATATGGGGCCTGTGGAAATATTTATCAGTTCAATGCAACCCTTGGTTCAGCTGCCGCCATTAGCGCCTCTAAGGTTAGTATTGGTGCAAGCGGCGCATTAGCAATGCAATGTGCCCCTGATGGAAAAATGTATTGCGCCAGTGCCGGAGCCGCACTTAGTGTGGTTAATAATCCAAATGTAATTGGTGCCGGATGCAATTATGTTCCTAATACTTTAAATTTAGCAGGAAAAAATAGCTGCTTAGGTTTACCGTCATTTATTACAAGTTGGGTAGTTCCGCCACGTACCTTCAGCTTCACGCCTAATTGTACCACCACATTTACTATTTCGGATACCTCAGGTGTACAAAGTTTGAATTGGAATTTTGGTGATCCTTCTACCGGAGCATTAAACACGTCTACTGTGTTATCAAACACTTCTTCACATTTGTTTTCAGGTGCCGGTACTTATACAGTTCGTTTGATTTTAAATTTTGCCTGTAAATCAGATACCATTTTTAAACCCGTAACGGTTAATACACCTTCACTTTCTTTACAAACAACTTCTGCTACCTGTACCGCTCCTGGTTCAGGAACAGCTACAGTAACAGGCGGGTCAAATCCTATTTCATATACGTGGTCGCCTTCTGCACAAACAACTTCTGTAGCCACCAATTTAGCACCGGGTATTTATACCGTTACTATTTCGGATGCGGCCGGTTGTATTAAAACTGCTACCGCAAATCTTGGATCACAAAACCTCATGACCGCAACGGTCACACCGGTAGCCGTATTATGCTTTGGCGGTTCAACCGGATCTGCTTCGGTGGGTGTTGGCGGTGGATCAGGAAACTATGGTTATGCCTGGAGTAATGGTCCAACAACTTCAAGCATCGTTAATGTTGGGGCAGGGGTTTACACCGTTACTGTTCAGGATCTGAACAATACTTGTTCTATCACAAAAACAGTTCAGATCATCCAACCTACTTCATTAAGTTTAACTATTAATTCAAGCACAACTAATGTTTGCGCGGGCGGCCTGATCAATGTTAATTCTGCTGCAAGTGGTGGTACAGCTCCATATTCTTATACTTGGAATCCAGGACCAAACACCAGCGCATATAATGTTTCGGAAGCAATAGCCGGAAACTATAATTATGTATTAAATGTGACCGATGCCAATGGCTGTCCAATTACAAGTAATATTAACCTAACATTTAATCCTATTCCTGTTGTTTCGGCTACAAGTCAAACAATATGTATTGGACAAAAAGCCTCGTTAACCGCCAGTGGTGCCGATACCTATGTGTGGAACCCGGTTAACGCAACTGGAAATACATATACTACCGCTACAACCGCTAATTTATATTTAACCGTAATTGGTACATCGATTGCCGGTGGTTGTTCTTCTTCAGCAACAGCGGCGGTAATTGTAAATCCATTACCAACTCCTGTTATCAGTGCAAGTATAAATAAAGGTTGTGTGCCATTATGCATGACCTTTACAGCAAGTAATTCAAGCGGTGCTATTCAAAGTTGCAGTTGGGATTTTGGTGATGGTTCATTTGCAAGCAATGTGATCACTACCGATCGTTGTTTCAATATGGCAGGCGGGTATACCGTTTCGGCAGTTATTACGGATGCTAATGGTTGTACCTCTAATACTACTTTTAGTTTGGAGGCTTATCCAATTCCAACCGCTGATTTTAATTATGCGCCAATAAAACCACTGGTAAATGAAGATGTAACGTTTACAGATGCCACTCACGAAGCTAAAATTGCGAAATGGGATTGGTACTTCATGAATTTACCTAAACCGCATTCTAATTATCAGAATCCGATCTTTATGTATTCCGACGCCGGAACTTATCCAATTGCTCTAGTTGTTACAAGTGATCATGGCTGTACCGATACAATTGTAAAAACTATTATAGTGGGTGAAGACTACGGTATCTTTGTTCCAAATATCTTCTCACCAAATGGCGACGGATTAAATGATGTGTTCCAACCAAAAGGTTTTGGTATTACAAAATACGAATTGCGCATCTTTAACCGTTGGGGCGAAGAGTTAATGTTCACCAACGACTTTAATCATGGATGGGATGGTTTCTGGAAAGGAAAATTATCTAAAGAAGATACCTATGTGTGGAAGATCAACTTAACAAACGTGTTTGGTAAATCGCATGAGCTTTCAGGTAACGTAACCCTTATTAAGTAAAATATATTATCCCCAATAAAAAAGCCCTCCGAAGTTCGGGGGGCTTTTTGTTTTTAATCGGTTCGACTAAAAGTGAAATGATTATTTTTTGTTTACGGTTCCTGCAAGATCTGCACCCGCTTTAAATTTTACTACTTTTTTTGCGGCGATCTTAATTTCTTTTCCGGTTTGAGGATTACGGCCTGTACGTGCAGCACGTTTAGCAACCGAGAAAGAACCAAAACCTACAAGACCAATTCTTTCACCTTTTTTAAGTGATTTGTTAATAGCATCAATGGTGGCGTCTAAGGCGCGACCGGCATCTGCCTTGGTTAATTTTGACTGTGATGAGATGGCATCAATTAATTCTGCTTTGTTCATGGTATATAATTTTAAAGGTTAAACACTCTTTTATAAAACAAATGTATTACGAAATAGGCATTTGTCAAGTGATTCGCATCAATATCAATAGCATTGTTTAAAAATCGGGATTTATGTTAATAACTGGGCTGTAAGCGCCTATTGACAAGGGTTCTGGAGGCAGGTCCTTGCCAACCTGCAACTACCAAGGCTTCCGTGGCCTTACGAATTGGGTCATGCGCAAATGCAATTTTCGGGAAAGGAGTAACCTCGTAAAAATTCTTCCACTTTCATTTTTTTCTTTCCCTGAAGCTGCAGTTCAATAATACTTATAAAGCCTCCTGAACAAGCGATCTTAATAAATGTTTTATTGTCGGTTACAATCAGTCCGTTAGTATGGTGATGACTTTCTTTAAGCGATGTGCACGAAAAAATTTTAATTAACTGAAGCCGATCTTGTTTGTCTTTAAATTCAGTATTGGCAGCAGGGTAGGGTGATAGTCCTCTAACGAAGTTATAAATACCGGTAGGGTCGTTATTCCATTGTATTCGGCACGTTTCCTTAAATAATTTTGGCGCGTGTATCACACCCGTTTCGTTTTGAGGTTGTAGTTTAGCGTTTCCGCTTTCAATGGCCTTTACCGATCTTAAGATCAATTCGGCGCCAATGGTCATCAACGTATCGTGCAATTCGCCGGCTGTGGTAGTGTTCGAAATAGGGACCGATTGCTGAAAAAGAATATTACCGGTATCAATTTGATGTTGTAATTTAAAAGTAGTAACACCGGTTTCGGTTTCACCGTTAATAATGGCCCAGTTAATCGGTGCAGCCCCACGATATTTTGGTAATAAGGAAGCGTGAAGATTATAGGTTCCTAGTGGCGGCATTTCCCATACTACATCCGGGAGCATTCTAAAAGCGACCACAACTTGAAGATCGGCTTTTAAGTTTTTGAGTTCATTTATAAAATCGGGATCTTTTAATTTTACAGGTTGCAACAAGTGTAAACCTTTTTCTTCAGCATAGATCTTTACCGCGCTTTTTTGCAATTGCTGTCCGCGTCCGGCAGGTTTATCGGGCGCCGTTATCACGCCAACTACATTGTAATTGTTTTTTATCAATATGTCTAAACAAGGTACCGCAAAATCGGGTGTACCCATAAATACAATGCGCATTATGCAAAGGTAAAATGTTACATTTGTAATAGTGCAAAGTTTTTTAAAAAGATATGTACCAATTATTGCCGGACCACTGGTTGCTGCTATTATGTGGCTCTTTGTTGATCTTCAGCCCGGAAATCACAAAGTAACATTTATGGCAGGTATTGCGGTATGGATGGCTATTTGGTGGTTTACGGAGGCGGTAAACTTAGCGGTTACTGCTTTATTACCTGTATTGTTGTTGCCCATCTTTGGTATTG
>JBGASH010000175.1:0-7289 GCA_044229775.1 Bacteroidia bacterium | reverse complement strand
ATCTCTTCTAATAGAACATAATTTCTCGTCGGCGCGCCATTTAGCAATTTCTGAATTTCATCACTGAAATCACCAAAATTATAGCGTTAGTAGGACAAGCCCATGGACAAAGGGTTTTGATAGATCCATCAGGAACAGTAGTACCGGCTTTTTTAGACTCTAATTTACCTGCCTGAATACGTTGTGCGCACATAGAACATTTTTCCATTACACCGCGGCTGCGAACAACCACATCCGGATTTAATACCATGCGGCTCAACTTCTTGTTGTGCCGGATTGAAATCGGCAAACCAACTATTGGCGTTATAATTGAACCAGTTGAAACGGCGAACTTTGAACGGACAGTTATTAGCACAATAACGTGTACCGATACAACGGTTATACGTCATCATGTTCAATCCTTCAGTACTGTGACTAGTTGCTAAAACCGGACAAACAGTTTCGCAAGGAGCGTGATTACAGTGCTGGCACATGATAGGCTGGTGCAACTTGATTATGAGAAGGTGTCTCCATATCCAAATACGTTTGCTTATAACTCACATGTTCAGCTTCACCTTTTGCTTTGGTCATATCAGGTATAATACCTGTCAATACGTAACCAGAACATATCACGTGTTTTTGTAACTTCTTTTTTACCAACTACCGCAACGTTATTTTCGGATGTACAGGCAACAACGCAAGCGGCACAACCAATACACGGTCATGTCAATGGTTAATCCCCACTGGTGATTTAATCTTTCGTGCATTCCATAGATCCACTTCACTCACATGTTTTTTACCAGTGTGCGTGATCATCATGGCCGATGGGTTAAACGCCTCTTTATCTTTTTCTTTAAATTCTTTTAATGAAACTTCGCGTAATATTGCTTCTTCACGACCCATGATCGTGTGATGGATCAGTGTAGCGGCAAAACGATGTGTCTCTTCTGTTTTAGCTACGGTAACAGTAGGTACAGCGTGTTGAATAGTATTGTTGGATATATTTAAGAACTGGTAAGCATTTACACCAACATTATATGCCACTCTAAATGTAGCGGCTTTTCTTCCATAACCTAATGCTAAACCAACCAATAGTGCCAGGCATTTGACCAGGCTGTGGTAACACAGGGATATTTTCAGTAATACCATTCACAGTAAGCGTTGCAATACTTCCATCTTTATCCTGACGAAGCATTTCATTCAATCCCATAGCCTTAACATCGGCCGGCGACATGGTAATATAATTATCCCAGGTTGTTTTGCTGATAGGATCAGGTAATTCCATTAACCAAGGGTTATTGCTTTGATTACCGTTCCCTAAAGAAACTTTTTCGTAAACGTATAATTCTAAAGCTCCGCCTTTTACTGAAGTAGCCATTGAAGCGGCCTTGTTATAATCAGGAGTAGGTAATGTCTCCGTTACAGGTGCCATTTCTTTTTCAACTTTAACCTCAGGGGTTTTTGCCGCAGCTGAATCGTTAACCAATGCAGCAGCTACAGCCACACCGTTAGCTTCTATCTTACCTGTAGAATCAATTTTAGCTGGTACAAAAGGAAGGTCTTTAATAACATTCACTTTTAAAACGCCGTCGTGTAATGAGCGTGTCCAGAAAGAAGGAAAATCCAAATATCTTCCTTGTTGAGGGAAAATATGATTATGCCAATAAGCCGTTAAGTAAGAATAGTAGTCGGATTTAACACCTGCCCATGCCAATAAAGAATCCTGAAACTGACGGGTTCCTTCGTAACGCGGAGCGCTATAAATTGGACTGATAGTAGGTTGTTGTAAACTAAAGTGGCCGGCTTTTGGATTGGCATCGCCCCATGACTCGAGGTAATGATGATCCGGACAAACCACATCGGCCATTTTAGAAGTTTCATCCAAATGTTGAGAGAAAGAAACTTTAAAAGGAACTTTTGCCAATGCATCACCAAATTTTAATGAAGCAGGGGCGGTATAAACCGGATTACAGTTATAGGTCATTAATACTTTAACCTTACCACTGTTCATTTCACCAACTAATTCAGCAAATTCTTTATCGTTTCCTTGTTTTGTATTATATGGGGTGGTATAATCAACGGTTTTACCGTAATTATCCAACATTTTATTGATACCATTAACCAAAGTTTGAATGCCTTCATCGTTTGCACCGCAAACAACGATGGAATTACCTTTGTTATCTAATAATTCTTTCGCCACTCTTGCGATCGCTTTTTCAGCATCGGCATTTGAAATTTTTGTGTCGCCCGAAACTGTTGGGTTACCGGTAGAACCCGCCACCAAATTAAATAAAGCTGTAATTACCTTACCATACTCGGATGGTTTTACCATATAACGGTAATCGGCATTCGCTCCGGTTAAAGAAAGATTAGCCTCGAAATGATAATGACGGCTCATTTCAGGATTGGCCTTTGTTACTTTACGGGTTTTACTGAATTGTTTTGCAAATTCTATTGGGTTTAACCAGGTTCCTAAAAAATCGCAAGCTACACCAACAATGGTTTTTGCTTTGCTGAAATCGTAAGAAGAAACAACCGATTTACCAAAAACGTTTTTATTGGCTTCTATCATCGCCGAATAAGAAACGGCATCGTAAGTTACGTGCTCGGTGTTTGGGTATTTAGCTATGAACTCGGCCACTACCGCTTTAGTAGAAGGGCTGATAATAGTAGAAGTTAAGATGCGAATAGGACCAGAATTTAAGGCTTTGGCAACCGTCTCGTCAGCATTCTTCCAGGTGGTTGGCTGACTTCCGCTGGCTAAAAGGACCATTTAAACGGGCACCGTCGTATAAACCTAAAACAGATGCCTGAACGCGCGCGCTTGTTCCACCACGTGATACACCCGACATTTCGTTTCCTTCGATCTTTACAGGACGGCCTTCACGTGTTTTTACCAATATAGAAGCGTAATCGTGTCCATCGTAAAAAGTAGTTGCGTAAAAATTAGCAACGCCCGGAGTTACTTCTTCGGGTTTTACCAAATAAGGGATCGCTTTGTTAACAGGTGTTTCGCAAGCGGCCAATGCTACGGCAGCAGTTGAAAAGCCCATAACCTTTAGGAAATCTCTACGGGTTGTACCATCAGATTTTGCTTCATCTTCATTTAGAAATTCATCTATAGGAAGTGGTTCAGCAAATTCATTTTGATGTTGCTTTAAAAATTCAGGGCTTTCGTTTAATTCGGATAAGCCTCTCCAGTATTTTTTTGACATAGACATCTTTTATAATTCGTTAGTAGCGATTTTTAGTAATGACATTTAGCACATTCAAGTCCGCCGATCTTATCAACGGTGAACTTAACATCGTACTGTCCTTTGTATTTTTCTTTTAATGCTTTGTGTAATTTTTCATAGTAAGCGTTACCTTCCATAACCACTTCGGTTTTACGGTGGCACTCAATACACCACTTCATGGTCAATGGTGATTTTTGTTCAGCAACGGTCATACTTTTAACATCACCATGGCAATTCGCGCAATCTAATTTTCCTACCACTACGTGTTGTGAGTGGTTAAAGTACACGTGATCTGGCAGGTTATGAACCTTGATCCATTTCAATGGATTTGTATTTCCGGTGTATTTTCCTGAAGCCGGATCAAACCCTGCAGCATCATAAATTTTTTGGATCTCTACTTTTCCGGTAACAGCACCTTCCTGAATTCCTTTATGGCAATTCATACAAACATTCACAGAAGGAATGCTGGCGTGACGTGATTTTTCAACGGTATTGTGGCAATACTGACAAGCAATTTCGTTATCGCCTGCGTGAATTTTATGAGAAAATTTAATTGGCTGTTCAGGCTTATACCCTTTTTTCGTTTCCCAATCGTAGTAAACACCGATATCGAAACAGGCATTCCAGCAGCTCTTCATTCCCATGAAAACAATAATGATCGAGAACACACCAACTAAACGGCGATTGGTGCCGATCCATCCTCTAACCTCTTCCCAGAAAGTAACATCGGGATTTTCAGCTTTTCCTTCGCTACGGTTAGCGGTATTTTGTAATGAAGTTCTAACACTTCTGAAAGCCCCGATCAAAATTGAAAGAAGAACAATAGAACCTAAAAGCAAGAACAAAGGATCAATTCCACCCACGTTTTCAGCAGCAACACCTTCCGGTCCACCAGTTGGTCCTTTTGGTCCGGCAACAACCGGAGCAGGGCCTTTTAAAAACGCTAAAATTGCATCTACATCTTTATCAGTTAACTGTCCTTCAAAAACGGTCATGGCAGCTCCGCCATTATCTTTTAAAATCTTGTTGGCATAAGCATCACCGCTCTTAATAACTTTTTCGTTATTAATGATCCATTTATGGAGCCAGGCATCCGCAGAAGGATCTTTCGGAACCCTGTCAAAAACGCCCTTTAATCCGGGACCGGTTCCGTGTCTGTCGCCATGAGAATCGTGGCAAACCGCACAATTTTGTTTGAATATTTTTGCGCCGTCTTGAGCTTGAATGTTGTATGTAAAACACACCAACATTAAAACCGCGCCAAATAACGATTTTAAAGAAAAATGAGACATAATATTATAAGTATTATTTGAACGAGAAACTGTGATTTTTTGTTTGTTCGATGACACTTTTATGACAGATTGTTGGGCGCAAATTTAGCAGAAGTAATCAAACTAAACCCTTAAATTTTAAATTTTTTTAACACATTTTCTAATTTATACTGATTCTAAATAAGGGCGATGAGACCAATAGCAATTTTATATCGATAAATAATAGTTTTTGTTTAGAATAGTTTTAAAAAGGAGTATTCCGTACTTTTGAATTTGACCTGATTTGAAAGAAAATTTGTTGATATTAAAAAAGCTAAAATGGCGCAAAATTACCAATGCGGTCGGCGTTTTTGTTTCGTACCATCTATCAAAAAATTTAAAAAAAAATCTGCACAAAGGAATGCCTATAAGCATTTCTGTCGAACCAACCACCAGTTGCAATTTAAGATGTCCCGAATGCCCTAGTGGATTACGCCAATTTTCGCGGCCAACCGGCATGTTAGAACCGGAATTTTTTAAAAAAATCATTTCCGAGTTAAAAAGCACTTTGATTAATCTTACATTTTATTTTCAGGGTGAACCTTTCTTAAATCCGCGCTTCTTGGAAATGGTTAAACACGCTTCCGAGAACGGGATCTTTACTATCACCAGCACAAACGCCCATTATTTGAATGACGAAAATGCGATGAAAACCATTGAAAGTAAGCTAGATAAGCTTATTATTTCTATTGATGGGGCTACCCAACACAGTTACGAACAGTATCGTATTGGAGGTGAGCTAAATAAGGTAATAGAAGGTACAAAAAATGTGTTGAAATGGCGTCAAAAACTAAACAGCAAAACGCCTTTGGTAGTATTCCAGTTTTTAGTGGTTAAACCCAATCAAAATGAACTTGAAGCGATACAAAAAATAGCCGACGAAATTGGTGTTGATAAAGTGGTTTTTAAAACTGCCCAGGTTTATGATTTTGAGAATGGCAATGCTTTGATCCCTACCATTGAAAAATATGCCCGGTATAAACAATTGTCGGGAGGAAAATGGCAAATAAAAAATAAACTTCTGAACCAATGCTGGCGAATGTGGAGTGGATGTGTAATTACATGGGATGGGTTAATGGTACCCTGCTGTTTTGATAAGGACGCGAAACACCAATTAGGCGACTTAAAAAAAATGGCTTTTAAACCAATTTGGGAATCGGAAAAATATCAAAATTTCAGGGCATCCATATTAAGGTCGCGCAAAGAAATTGATATTTGTACCAATTGTACAGAGGGAACAAAAGTTTGGATAGAAACAGTTTAAATTTATCGCATAAAAAAATTGCAAATTTCTGATTTTCAAGATAATTTTACCCTTTTTGATACCAATAAATAAAAAACGTTTATATTTACTTGATTAATTTTTTATGTTAAAAAGAATTTGTGTTTTTATATTTTTAGCCTCTCCCGGATTTATTTTTTCGCAGCTTTATTTTTGTAAAGACGGCGTTACAAAGTTTACTTCGGAAGCACCGCTTGAACTCATAAAAGCTACCAGTAATAAAACGTCGGGAGGTATTGAAATTCCTACAAAGAACGTGGCGTTTTCGGTGGTGGTTTCAAGCTTCGAAGGCTTTAACAGCGCCCTGCAAAAGGAGCATTTCCTTGAGAACTATATGGAGGCCAATAAATATAAAACCTCCGAATTTAAAGGTAAGATCATTGAAGATGTTGACTTAAGCAAACCCGGTACCTATACTATTCGTGCCAAGGGAACACTTAATATCCATGGTACCTCAAAAGAACGAATCATTAAAGTAAAAGTTACCGTTAAAGACAAACAAATTGATATTGAATCGGACATAGATGTGCCTTTGGCAGATCACAATATTAAAATCCCTAAGATCGTTAATCAAAAAATTGCGGCCGTTATCATGGTTCAGGTAAAAGCAAGTTTAAAACCCAAAGCTTAAATTATGCTTCGTTGCAGAGTTATTCTTTTTTTTATTTCGTTCACGGCTCTTCAATTTAATTCCTATTCGCAATATTTTATTAAGAATTACTTTAGCATTTCCGGTAAAAAGGAAGTGTCCTTCAATTGCATCACTCAAGACAAGAATGGGTTTTTATGGATAGGTACCGACGAAGGTATTATCCGTTTTGATGGAAAAAATACAGAATTTTACCGAAAGGAAAATGGCATCAATGACCCAAAGATCACCGCTATTTTTGCCGACAACGCGGGCACAATCTGGGCCGGTACCGAAAACGGTAACGTGTATTTTGTTAAACCCAACAAACAAATTGATTCTATCACTTTTTCGAAAGACCGCCCAAAGAACAAAATCACTTCCTTTTATGTGAGCGAAAACAAAAGGGTTTTTTTAAGTACCTATGGCGACGGGCTTTTTATGGTTGATGGAAAAACCGTTGAGCACTATACAACCGAAAACGGTATTTCAGATAATGTTATTTATAACATGCAATACATTAACCGTTTTTTATGGTGCGGAACCGACGCGGGCATTACCTATATTTCAAACATTGAATCAAAACCTAAATTAAGCATCATTTCCAATAAAGATGGACTGCCCGATAATATTGTGAGAAACATCAGTTCATACAGTACAGAACGGATGATCATTTCGATGCAGGATTCGGGAGTTTGTTTCTTAAACCTCAAAACAAAATCGTTTGAACGATTTCCATTCTTTACCAATTGGACACACGGCGCTGTAATTAACACGATAGTGTTTGATGATAAAAACTTCGCTATCGCCACCGAAAAAAATGATCTCTTTTTTATTAAGAATGGTCGCTTTTT
>JBGASH010000174.1:4084-6538 GCA_044229775.1 Bacteroidia bacterium | reverse complement strand
ACCGGTTGGACTTAATGTAACAGTAGGACTTGGTGAATTGAAAGGACTATTAGCCGAATAACTGGCCGACCATGTTACTGTTGTAAACGCGGCTAAGTTGTTAGGATAAGTGGGCGCGGGCACATCATTATATGGTGTGTACATACTATATGCCAACGAGTCGCCGTCAAGATCGGTGGTTGAACTATTGATCGTAAAATTATTAGTGGAGCATAAGAATAAAGGAGGTAACACATTGAAGTAAGGATTACTGTTTGGTAAGAAGGTATTGTCATATACCGTTACCATATCACAATTAAATGTTTTACCGGTTGAATTATTGTTAGCATTAAATTTCGCTCTTATAAATATTTGAACGGTGTTACCCAAAAGGCCGGTGGCTTTACAAAAAACCGGACTGCCCCAATTGCCAATTAACGTTCCGTTAACCGGGAAAGGAACAAGTGCGCCGCCATTAAGCGAATAATATATTTTAAGCGAATCCTGATTTCCGAAGTTATTACCGGCTTTGCTCGCGTCAACACTTAAATTGATACCATTAGTATAGGTAGCGACATTTATAACCTGTGATGACCACATCATAGAGCCATTATTGGACCCAATAATTTCAAACTGTCCGTTAGTTACCTGAGCTGAGGTAGGAGCAGGGATCCCTAACGTTCTCGACCATGCAGTAAGTCCGGCATCAACGATAGTTCCGTTAGGAAGTGTAAAATCTTCGGCCCATACTTTTTTGTAACATGGAATAAAGGCGTAAAATGTTTCTCCGGCTGAACCGGGATTAAGAATATTATTGATACTTCCGTTACGGCAACAGGTAGAATACACGAGGTGCATACCACCCGGAGATGCGGGTAAACTAACGGTCATAGTATATATCCTTTCCTGTACACATGGTACAACACTAGGAGTAGTTGCACATGGAGGAAGCACTGCCGGAATATTTTGAATGGCCCCACCCGGTAAAGTAAAATCACGGTTTGGGGAAAATGGTGTACCGTTGGCTTGAAACACCGAAATTAAAGCGTTAGCAGGAAAAGCTACACCGGCACAATCGCGATATAGTTTAAGCATAATGGTATAATTGGAACCACCATTATAAGTATAGGTAATAACTCCGCCAACAATGTGTGTAGCGCGTACCTGAAACCCTAATGCTAAAAAGATGATCAAAGCTGAAACTCGGATGGCAACCAACCTTTTGCCCATGTTTTCAGCAAAAGGAAGCCGGCCGGCAAAAAAACAATTATAAAGGAGAGAGTAGATTTTCTGCATGCGATACTATTAGTTGGGTTCCATTTTTATTGTACGTTCTGTAACCACAAGGGTTATGTTAATTCGACCAAATTTGGATTTTCAAGGATGAATTGGCGCTATTTCTTTAATTAATCCAGCTTTTTAACACATTAAAATCATCTAAAAAAAACATCAAGCATCATTTTTAGGTATTTATACCTAAACAAAATGGTAAATCACACCTCTTGGCTACTAACATAGATAGAATACCTGATAGTATTTATTATAATCGCTTAAGGATTGAAAATTGTCGACAATGACGATTTAGATGTGTTTCAAAATTTCTTTTTCAACCGCTTCACTATCCCAATTTTTTTCGATATCCGGTAGGGCCATTATTTTTTGCATGATGGTTTCCTGTCTTTGTCCTTCTTTTAAAGCGGTGCTGTAACGAATGTGCGGACGGACTATAAGTCACCATTGAATACAAAGGGATCCATTTGTCGGGATATTTCTCGCTGAAGCGGGCCTCGATCTTTTTTTGAAGTAAGAATTTAGGATCGCCGGTCTTATCGCGCATTTCGGTAAAGTTGGCTATGGCCAGGTCAGCTATAGCGTCGCCGTCAGGTTTACGAAGAACTTGGTATTCGGGCATTATAGCATCCCAGTTTTCTTTGTGTTTATCAATTAAAGAATTTAAAACCACGCAATCTTCAAAGCCGCAATTCATACCCTGACCAAAGAAGGGCACTATGGCATGAGCGGCATCGCCTATCAAAGCTATTTTGTTATCGAAGGTCCAGGGAAAACATTTTACAGTTACCAGCGAGGCGGTTGGGTTAATAAAAAAATCATCCAGTAAAGTGGGCATTAAAGGTACCGCGTCGGGAAACTCGGTCTCAAAGAATTTTTTTACCTGATCTTTGGTTTTTAAGTTAGCAAAGGATCTTTCGCCTTCAAAAGGTAAAAACAGGGTACAGGTAAAATTCCCATCCGGATTGGGAAGCGCTATCATCATAAAACTGCCACGTGGCCAAATGTGTAAAGCGTTCTTCTCCATTAAAAAAGCGCCATCCTTACCCGGCGGAATAATTAATTCCTTATAACCGGCGCTGATGTAATGCTGATTGTATTCAAAACGGTCGCTGGCTAATTGCATACTTAAACGCGAAGCAGCAAAAGCACCATCGGCGCCAAATAACAGATCGCTTTTGGTAG
>JBGASH010000174.1:0-4077 GCA_044229775.1 Bacteroidia bacterium | reverse complement strand
TAAACTTGCGCGGTCAATATTGGTACAACGTTCATCAAAATAAATTTTTACGTCTTTTTGGGTTTCGGCCAGATCCATCAATTTCATATTGATATCCGCGCGCGATACCGAATAAATGGCCTGTTCTTTTTTTCCGTAAGGCTGAAAAGCGGTTGACCCATCGCGGTTGTGAATAAAACGGCCGTACATAGGAATCGCAATTTTACGAACATCATCGGCAATACCTACACCCTCTAAACCTTTCCATCCCCGGTCGCTTAAAGCCAGGTTAATGGATTTGCCGGCCGACATTTTTACTTTGCGCATATCGTCGCGGCGTTCAAAAATATTTACTTTATAACCGCGCTTAGCTAAATAAATGGATAACAAAGATCCCACTAAACCGGCGCCAACTATTGTAACGTTTTTTCCCATAATTCAATCGCAATATTAAGCAAGATTATTGATAAAAAAATTGATTGTTCTCATAAATGTGTTTTTTTCTTTGCCATTTCTTAGCGCCTTTGTTCCCGATAGCTATCGGGATTAATGGCTATTTTTTTTGCCACAAAGATACTAAGACGCAAAGATCATTTTTTATTGTATTTGCTGTGCATCGTTTGTTTTTCGCTCAGTTTATCAATGGCTTTTTCTATCCGTGCCAAACGGGTTTCTTCTTTTTTGGCGTCGGTGATCCACATCACGTATTCTTTACGGTGCGAGTAAGCCAAACCTTCAAAATACCCAAGCACCCCTTCTTTTTTAAAGGCTTTTTTTACATCGGGCGGAATGATCACCGTTTTATCTTTGGCCTCTGTAATTTTAATGCCTTTTTTATTATTGGCTACGGCCTCCATCAAATAGGCCAATAATACGGGTTCGTTAATTTCTTTGACATCGGTAAATTTTATGTGACGGTTGTGCAGGTTACCGGGATTGGAAGACAGGATCTTTTTTTTATCTTTAAGTAATGAGCCTTGAAAAAAAGTGATGCTTACATGTTTTTTGAAGCCCCAAATACCACACACCATGCCTTCGCAATAATAGTTAGGGCCCCATTTCCAATCTTCTATCATTTTTTTATCGCTTTTTAATACAATTTTGCGCAGTTTATCGCATATTTTCCGGCTCCAGTCAGGAAACGCGCTAAAAGACTCGTATATTCGCTGCGAGGCATTGGAAACATGCTTTAATTTGGCCATTTTGGTTAACTTTGTATAGTGATAAAATTACTTGAATCAAACATACAGAAAAATCAATTATTTGACAACACCGATAAGCTTTTATTGGCTTTCAGCGGTGGTGTAGATTCTGTTGTGTTGGCGCATTTATTAAAACAGGCGGGTTATGCTTTTACATTGGCGCATTGTAATTTTAAATTGCGGGGAAAAGAATCCGATAACGATGAAAAATTTTGTAAAACCTTTGCCAAAACTTTAGGTGTTGAGATCCATTGTTCCAATTTTAACACAAAAATATTTTCTAAAAAAAACAATTTATCCATTCAAATGGCAGCGCGAAAATTGCGTTACGATTGGTTTTTGGAATTGGTAAAAAAATTCAAATACAATTATATACTAACGGCGCATCACGCCAACGATAATGTAGAAACGGTATTGGTTAATTTGCTGCGCGGTACAGGCATTAAAGGGTTACAAGGTATACCGATCAAACAAAATCACATTGTGCGGCCGTTATTGTTCGCTACCAAAGATCAAATAATGGCCTACGCCAAAAAAAATAAATTAAAATACCGTGAAGACAGCAGTAACGACGAAGTAAAATACAAACGTAATTTTTTGCGCCACGAGGTGGTTCCTAAATTAAAGGCCCTTAATCCGGCCCTTGAACATACCTTTGAAAATAATATTCGCTTGTTCAAACAATCATCGGCCGTGGTGAAAGCTTTTGTGGAGTTAAAGAGGCCCGAAATACTTTCTCAAAAAAATAATGCGACTGTAATTGATACACGTAAATTATTGAAAGAAGACGCGCGTGAATTATTATTACACGAATGGTTGCACCCTTTGGGATACAATGCCTCACAGGTTCAACAAATTTCTAACAGCATAGATCAGAAGCAAAGCGGAAAGATCTTTAATTCACCAACGCACCGTGGATTGATCGACCGCCATAGCATGGTGATAGAGCCGTTGGATAAAACGCTTACTAAAAACGAATTCGTTATTAAAACGCTTAACGACATTAAAAAACTGCCCTTTCAGTTAAAGTACGAGTTAAAAAGCGACGCCAAAATACAAAGCGATAAAAATGTGGCGCAGGTTGATTATGGGAAATTGAAGTTCCCCATGGTAGCGCGTAAATGGAAGCAGGGCGATAAATTTATGCCACTGGGCATGACCGGCTTTAAAAAACTGAGCGATTTTTTCGTCAGCAAAAAATTATCCCTTTTCGAAAAGGAAAATGTATGGGTCTTGTGTAATAATAAAGACATAGTTTGGGTAGTGGGACAACGAATTGACGAGCGTTATAAAATTACGGGAAATACAAAAAAAATCCTTAAATTAGTAGTTAACGAATAGGCAATAGAGAAAATGGAAGCCGAAGTATTATATCAGGAAAAACAATACATGGGTCATAACCGTTTAAGCATTATGTGGCGCACCGTTATTGCCTTGTTGTGTTTTGTGGGTTATTACTGGAGCGAAAACCCTAAGCCTGTTAAGGTGGCCATGTTCTATATTGGTTCGTATCCGGTTAAAGATATTCCTAATTCGGGTACAGTGTTTTTTTTGGTGGGATTGTTGATCCTGCTGCTTTCTATTGGCCTCACGCTGGTGTTGCACATTCATACCCGCGTGTATAATGGGTACATGGTGATAGATGGTTTTTGGAACGCCCGCAGGGTTAAAATAGATTTTTCATCTATTAAATACATCAGAAGGAGCCGCTACAAAAAGAACGCTTTCAGGCGCGCCGTTTACAATTTACATTTTAAAGGCATCATTAAATTTTATACCAGTGGCCGCGAATTCATAGAATTAAAAGACAATACCGGTTTTACTTATCGTATCGGCAGTCAGCGTTCGGGCGAATTATATAAAATTGTTAAGACCGAACTCGAAAAAGTTCATTCCGAAAAATAGCACGCTTACTGGCAATTGTTTTTACTTTATTCTACGTTGTGAGTTGTAATAGAACGCTGATCGTTATGATCTTTAAGATCGGTTATGATTTTTTTCTCAATAACACTGGCTTTTATCTTAAATTATCATAACCATCATAAAAGATCTGCGTTCCATTATCATTTGATCATGTTCATTCGAAGAAATAGCACTTCATGTATTTATTAAAACTGATCAAAACTTTTAGGGGACTCGAGTTCGCCTTCTAATATTTTTTTACGCTTGTTATTTTTTCCAAAAAACAGTTTGGTCCTGAGCCCATATTTAATAATCATCATTACCGGCAAAGTAATGAAAAGAAGATAGAGTGCGGTAATGGTATTTTTTATTTTCATCAAATTTTACATTTTAAATGTCAAAAGGAAGAAGCGGGTTCTATAAAACTATAAAAACAAACACCGCTTCCCCTTTCAACTATTGTAACGCAATTACAGAGTTTGTTCAGCTAAAAAACAATTCTGTTCCCCAGTTGCGCCCAATTTTTTTGAACGTTTAAGACCACGGTAACTTGTTGACCTTATTAAGAGTTGAATTCTCTATTTCTACCTGCACCTTAATAAGTACAAGCGATTCAACGGATAAACCGTCAAGGTCGCGCCTTTGTATTTTTTTATTGTGTAATAAAATATACTCTATGATAGAGTCCCTATCGAGACTAATTTCTTTTTTCATAAGATAAATTTTTAAATAATGATGATATTTCATGCAAAAGCATGAAATAATAAAACTTCTTGTCGTGGTACAACAAGTGTTTTAAAACAACAAAGGCAACGGTATTATGCCAGAGGGGGGCCTCTTTTAGGATTAGAGAGGTCGGAAACTGAAAAACAAATGCTTTGTGGAATGGAAATTAAAAAAGGTTGAGTGATATAAAACCGGAAGGTAAAAGGATCCAGTATATGGGGCACATCAGCCGCAACACCGCGTGGTTTGTATGTTCTTTTAAAGAAGG